>JAJEDS010000211.1 GCA_022821365.1 Dehalococcoidia bacterium
CCCAATGGATTCATTCTCTCGACCAGTAGTCGTATACACGTTGGACTTCTTCGTACCAAAAGAAGCCCTTACTCCATTGAATTGACTCACAAAGTTCGAAGTCTTTAGACTCGGCAGCTATTTCGTTCGCGGTGGTAAAGAACCCCCTACCAGGTATGCCCCAGTTAGGATTGACAGCAAGCGCTGACAAAAGCGGGCGTCTGTTTGAGTGCTCATATCTGCATATTCTCTTTAGGCTGTTATACAGCTCATTTGCGGAGTTGGGACTGACTATGTCAGCCAACTCGGAATAAGTGATGAGCGACCTATGACTCGCAATTTCAACAAGTGTGGAGCGGACTCTGTCTGAAAAGGGATCCATATTGTCGTCCCCTCAAATTATCCTCGACCCCGTGGGCTTCGTCCCGATCACGCCCCCGTCCTCCAGGCCGTCTATTTCATCGCCGGTTAGGCCCAGCAACTCACCATAAATCTGCCGGTTGTGCTGACCCAGCGTTGGCGCCGGCCAGTGTACCTGCCCCGGCGTCTTCGACATCCTCCACGCAAACCCCTGGTACCACTTGGCCCCCACCCGCGGGTGGTCCAAGTAATTGAAGGTGCCCCGGTCCACGTAGTGTTCGTTCTCCAACAGGTCCGGCCCCCTCAGCACCGGCCCGGCTGGGACACCCACATCCTGAAGCCGCCGGGTAACGTCCCACATATCCTTGTCCGCCACCCAGGCGCCGATCACCTGGTCCAGTTCACGCCTGTGCTGCATCCGGTCTTCATTGGTCAGGAAACTGGGCTCATTTACCAGTTCCGGCTTTCCCATTACTTCGGCCAGCCCGCGCCACTGTTCGTCGTTGGTTGCCGCGATGGTAACCCACCGGTCCTCGCCGGCGCAGGGATAGGCATTGTGCGGGGCGTACCAGGGCGAATGGTTCCCCATCCGTTCCGGCTCCTCGCCGCTGATCTGGTAACCCAGCACTTCTCCCCCGATCAGCGCCACCGCCGATTCCTGCTGTGAAACGTCCACTAACATCCCTTTGCCCGTGCGCCTCCGGTATCGCAACGCCGCCAGCAGCACCCCCGCGGCGTGGGAGCCGGTAATGGGGTCGCCGTGGTTGATTCCCGACTTCATCGGCCCGTCATTGACATAACCTGTCATGTGGGCCATCCCCGAAAGCTGTTCCTGCCCAATGCCGTATGCCACGTACTTCTTCCATGGCCCGCTGTTGCCAAACGCCGGCATGGAAGCGTAAATCAGGTCCGGCCGGATCCGCCGCAGGGTCTCGTAGTCATACCCCAGTCGTTCCAGGCTGCCCTGCCGGAAGTTCTCCACCAGCGCGTCGCTGATGGACACCAGTTCCTCGAAGACCCGGCGACCCCGTTCTTCTGTCAGTTCCAGGGTGATGCCGTACTTACTCATGTGCAGGCAGTTGAACCAACCGTTGCGGTTCCAGGCCTCCTCCCCGGGGTCGGAGTCCGGATATGCTGCGATTCCTGGCGCCGGACTTACCGGTCCCCGGTGGGAATCGTACACCCGCATGGACTCCATCTTGATGACTTCGGCGCCCATGTCCGCCAGCAGCTTGGTGCAATACGGCCCGGCCCATATACGGGACAGGTCCAGTATTCGGAAATTCTTCAGTGGCTGTGCCGCGCTCAACTAGATCACCCCTTCCGCAAAAAGACGTTCCACGCCCTGGCTGTCATAACCCAGTTCGCCCAGCGCCTCCAGGTTATGCTCGGCCAGCAGCGGCGCCCGGCGGTACACCCACGGTTCCACTACAGAGCGGTCGGGACTTATCGGCGGCCCCGGGTAGCGCAGCGTCCCTGCAATGGGGTGTCCCAGCTCCACGAAATAGTCCCGCGCCACCAGTTGCTCCATATCCAGGATGTCCTGCATTCCCGCCACGAAGGAAAAGCCCAGGCCGTGGTCCTGCCCGGCCTTGAAGATATCCACCTTGTCGTGCTCCAGCAGCCAGGGCAGCATCAGCGCGTCCACTTCGTCGGCGTTTAGCAGACGACCCTGCCGGGACGCGAACCTCGGGTCCGCCAGTTCCTCGGATTCCATGATCTTCGAAACTTCAGGCCAGTTCTGGTCCGGTCCGGCGATTATTCCCACGAATCCGTCCTGGCAGGGATAGATGCCCCAGGCCGCCCTGCCGTAGCCCCGGTTGCCCACTCGCGTGAACTCCACGCCCGAGTAGCTGTATTGCATCAGGGCGTTTTCCAGCACGTTGGTAGCGTATTCGGCAATTGCCAGGTCAATCTGCTGCCCCTCGCCCGTTTCTTCGGCCTGGAACAGAGCCGTCATTGTGGCCACAAAGGCGTTCTGTCCCGCCCCCAACTGGGCCAGGGGGGCGCCTTCCTTTAACGGCGGCTGCTCCGGTTCGCCCGTAATGTTCATCAGGCCCCCCGTGGCGTACAGGTTAATCTCCGACGCCTTCCAGTCCCGGTAGGGTCCCGTCTGTCCGTAGTTGGAGATGGATGCCATCACCACGGCCGGGTTTACCTGGCTGAGGGTGTCATAACCCAGACCCAGCCGCTCCATTACGCCGGGGGAGAAGTTCTCCACAACAATGTCCGCCCCTTCGATCAGCTTCAGGACAATTTCCCGCCCTTTTTCCGACTTCAGGTCCAGTGAAACGCTCTTCTTGGAAGTGTTCAGGTAGAGGAACCAGGCCCCGCTCTCCCCGGGCAGCCTTTGGCTGGAAAAAGGCGGAATGCCGCGAATGGGGTCCCCGCTTCCAGGCCGCTCGATTTTTATGACTTCTGCGCCAAGGGTGGCCAGCAGTTTGGTGCAATAGGGGCCGGCGAAATAGTGGGTAAAGTCTATTACCTTTACGCCTTCAAGCAGTCCGGGCATGGAAATGGTCTCCCAATTCGCCTTTAGGCTGGCGAAAATCAGTCTGCATTGTGGCATTGGGCTATTGGAATTGCAAGGGCGGCGACCTCGGGGCAAACGCCGTTTAATTGCGGCATCCCCTTCTCCCACTCTTGCCCCAACCCACTCCCCACTGCGCAAACACAGCTGGAGCGAAGTCAAACAAAGCCCCCCTCTGCGGCCCTCCCCGCCTCCGTGGTGAGAAAATCCATACGCTGCTATCCACTGCAATCGCCCTTTAATTTCGCTGGCCACTC
>JAJEDS010000094.1 GCA_022821365.1 Dehalococcoidia bacterium
GTACTGAAGACCCAGGTGCAGATCGGCCGCCGGACGGTTCCGGCAACCTTCAGAGAAGACTAAATGCCGTCCCGCGCCGACACGGTAGATGGGACAGGCATGTAAAGGCAGAGAGGTTAGAAGCTATGGCGAGACGTCCTATATTGGGGTTGTTCGACGACGCCAATGCCGCCGCCGACGCGGGCGATGGCCTGCGCCGGGCCGGCATTCCCGAAACCGACGTGGACTTCCTGACGGATACACCCTATCCGGAAGGAGCCTTCGGGGAACGGGAAGAGCCGCACCGGCTTTACATCTTCCCCTTCATTGGGGCGCTGCTGGGCCTGACTTCGGGCATACTGCTGACTTCGATGACCCAGGTGGCCTACCCGATGGTTACCGGCGGCAAGCCCATCCTGTCCATCCCGCCCATGGCGGTGGTGTGCTACGAGGGCACCATGCTGGGGGCCATCCTGTTCACGGTGCTGGGCATTATCTTCGAGTCCCGCCTGCCCAAGCTGAAGGCCGGGCTGTACGACACCCGCATTACCGAAGGCCACATCGGCGTTTTGGTGAACACCGAGGAGACCGAGCACGGCACGGTGGAGGGCGTTTTCGGCCAGGCCGGCGCCGTGGACGTCAAGAGGGAGTAACGCAGCAATCGCCCCGGCAGGAGATCGTGTTAACCAACGAAATGGCAACAGCCGGAGGCCGGTAGAAGCCGGTGGAAGGCAACCAGATATGAGCAAACTTTCCGGACAACTGATGAATGTTATGGCGAAGGGACGGCAGTTCCGGACCAGGACTTACCTGGGCCTTCTGGCCCTGGTGGTGGGCGTCATGGCCCTGGGCTGCTCCCAGGGTTCATACCCGCTGGACATCTTCTACGAAATGCACTACCAGCCTTCCTTTAAGGTGCACGAGCCGCCCCGGCTTACCACGCCGGCCAGCGCCGTCCCATTCTACGAGGTACAGGTGTCCAACCACGACGGTGGGGAACTGTACGACATCAACTGCGCCATGTGTCACGGGCCCCTGGGCAAGGGCGACGGGCCCGTGCTGGTCAAGATGGAAACCGTCTACGGCTACGTTCCCAGCGTCCCCGCCGACCTGACGGCGGTGGAAGACCCGCTGATGATTGCCAAGGATACTGCCGGCGTTACCAACATTATGACCGGCGGTCTGACGGTAATGCCCAGCTTCTCCAAGCTGCTGACCCCGGAACAGATAGACGCGGTAGCCAAGTACGTGGTGGACTGTCTGCAGGGGGTTAACCCGGAGGGCTGCTAGAGTGGGGCGGTGTCGTGGCCGCTCGGTTTTGGTCGGCTGACAGCAAACAGGCCGCTCAGAGAAGAAAGTGAGCATCAACAGGATTCGCAAGGAAGGGCAGGTGTTGAGCCTGCCCTTTGTCTTTATCCGCACGTTGCAATCCGTCGGGCTGGCCGCCCTGGTGCTGGTGGCATTGGTCGCGGTGTTATGGGTGAACGTATCCTACGCCCAGGGGCCGGAAGGCAGTTATGATGAAGAGGAAGCCCAGGCCATTGACCAGATGCTGATGTGTCCCGTCTGCCCCGCCGAATCCATAGACCAGGCCCAGGTGCCCCTGGCGAAACAGATGCGGCAGCGGGTGCGGGAGCTGCTGGCGGAGGGGGCCACCCGCCAGGAAGTCCTGGACTACTTTGCCGACCGGTACGGCCAGACCGTGCTGGCGTCACCGCCCAAGTCGGGGGTTAGCCTGCTGGCATGGGCGCTGCCCGTTGCGGGCCTGCTGGCGGCCCTGGTGGCGGTCTTCTTTGTATTGCGGGCCATGAAGGGCCGGGGCGAGGAACGGGCAGGCGATGCGCCGGAAGATGGAGATGAGGACGTGGATCTGGCGCCTTACCTGGCGGCGGTGGACCGGTCGCTGGAGTTGGATGAACCCGATGCTGATGACAACGGACAGGAACAGAATACAGGTTAGAGAGTCCTGCCCGGGCATCGGTGTCAGTGTCCACGACCGGACGACAGGCGCAAATGTATAATTAGTGCCTGTTCGTGGGCACTCGTGGATAATCGGAGGTATGTCATGAACTCCATGGAATACGACGTTGTCATAATCGGGGGCGGTATCATTGGCCTTTCCACGGCCATGCAACTGGCCCGAAGGTTTCCCCAGGGCCTGAAGGTGGCCGTGGTGGAGAAGGAGCAGAACCTGGCCAACCACCAGACGGGCCACAACAGCGGCGTAATCCATTCGGGCATCTACTACCGGCCCGGGTCGCAGAAGGCCCAGTTCTGCGTCGGGGGGGCCAGGGACCTGAAGCAGTTCTGCGACGAGAACGAGATCGAGTATGACCTCTGCGGCAAGACCATCGTCGCCACCGACGAGTCGGAGCTGCCCCGGCTGGACAACCTGTACGAGCGGGGCGTGGCCAACGGGGTGCCGGGCCTGGAGATGATCGGCCCGGAGCGGCTGAAGGAGATTGAACCGCACACCTTCGGCCTGCGGGCATTGTGGTCGCCGGCCACGGGCATTATTGACTACGTCCAGGTAACCGAGGCCTACGCTTCCAGGTTCCAGGAGCAGGGGGGAGACATCTATATGGATGCTGCCGTCCAGTCCATCGGCGGCACGGACGGGGCGATGACCGTGGAGACCACGCGCGGGTCGTTGCGGGCGGCTCACGTCATCAACTGCGCCGGCCTGTACGCCGACCGCATCGCCGAGATGATGGGCGAGCGGACCAACGTGCGGATCATCCCCTTCCGGGGCGAATACTACACCCTGCGGCCCGAGAGCCAGTACCTGGTTAAAGGCCTGATCTATCCCGTGCCCGACCCCCGATTCCCCTTCCTGGGCGTCCACTACACCCGCAACATTCACGGTTACGTGGAGGCGGGCCCCAACGCGGTGCTGGCCTTCGCCCGGGAGGGCTACCGCAAGAGTACCGTGGACGTGGCCGAGTCCCTGGGCACCTTCACCTACCCCGGGTTCTGGAAGATGACCGCGAAGCACTGGCGCACCGGAGTTTCTGAGATGCACCGTTCCTACAGCAAGTCGGTGTTCGTCCACGACCTGCAGAAGCTGATTCCCGAAATCAAGGAACAGGACCTGGCCCCGGGCGGGGCCGGAGTGCGGGCCCAGGCCGTTGCCACCGATGGGGCCCTGCTGGACGACTTCTCCATCCTGCAGGGGCGGCAGGCCATCCACGTCCTGAACGCTCCGTCCCCCGGGGCCACCTCATCCCTGGCCATCGGGGCGCACATAGTCAACCTGGCGGTGGAGAACTTCGGGCTGGAGTGATAGGTGGGATCTATCCACGAATGGCCACGAATGGCCACGAACAGGCACAAACGTTATTTCAACCAAGATAGGCTATTCGTGAATATTCGTGCCTGTTCGTGGATAAAAGACGTAGCTCAACCCCTCAGCACGTCGCTGTTTTTTGCCTCCTCGATGTAGGCCGCCGCGTCCGCGGGCAGCAGGAAGCCCTCGGATTCAAGCTGGCGGGCGGCCTCCTCCACTGCTTTGACGTAGTTTTCGTGGGTCCCGTAGCGCTCCTCCAGGGAGAGGCGGGGGTCGCCGGAGGCCAGGCGTTCCTCCCTGGTTGCGGCGAAGGGGATGTGCTGGCCGTCGCCCTCGCCGCCGTCGTTTTCGCCGAAGCCGGCCCGGCGCAGGGCCCAGCCGGTAGTGGTAGCTACCGGGGCCTCCACCGGCGGGAGGCGCACCCCCGCTGCCTCGTTACCGTCCTCGTCCACCTTTGAAACAAAGATGGGGTAGGCGGGCCGGTCGGCCAGGGACGGCGGCAGGTTGTCCACGATGCCCCGGTCAAAGTCGGGACCGTAGTCCAGGAAGTAATGGGTGGTGATGACTCCGGTGTAGGTAACGCCGGGGATGTCGGGCCAGCCCAGTTCTTCCCTGGGCACTATCCCCGTCTCGAAACCCGGACGGGTAACTGCAAAGGCGGCGTTGTCGGAAGCGCGGGGCACCTGGCTGGCCGGGGGCTCAATGCCCTCGCTGACCCACCTGTCCAGTGCCACCAGCAGGGCGCGGTGGGTGGGATAGGGACTGACGCCGTTGGTGAACTGCTGGTTCTTGCCCTTCCGGGTGATGTCGCCCACCCCGTGGGAGAGACCGGAGAGCAGGTAGTAGCGGACATTCTCCGGGTCGGGCAGGTCGTTGCCCTGGCTGTCGGTGTGAAGCTGGGAGCAGCCCTTGACCCAGTACTCGCTGGCGGTGTTGATTTCCAGGCGTTTGGGCAGGGTGTCGGAGGCCGCGCTCCGCTGGCTGCGGCCGGCCGTCTTGCCGCTGAGGTGGTCGGTGGTTACCTGGTGGGCGAAGGGGAAAACGGCCTCGGGATAGCGGTGGTTCTGGCGGTTGCGCTCCGTGCGGTCGGTCTGGGCGAAGCGGTAGTTAATCTGGTCGCCGTTGCCGCCGCCGGTATGGCTGAGGATGCCGTCCAGGGCCCGTTGGCCGTACTCGTCCTCGTTGAAACCCAGCGTCTGGAAGTCGTTGAGGGTGCGGGAGGGCTGGGAAATGGAGTAGCTGTAGGTATAGTCCACGTGGCCGGCCAGGGGGTTGTCCGCCGACGCGGGGGCGTGGCGCAGGAAGGACAGGAAGTCGCGGGTGGCGGCCAGGCCGATGCCGGCCACCAGGGGGTCCTTCGCCGTGTAGGTGAACTCGTAGATGTGGCTCTGCTTGAAGGGCGTGCCCTCGGGCAGCAGGCGGATGGCCGTGCCCTCGTTGGAGGTGTATTCCCATTCGGAAGCAGGAATCGCCACCGGCGTGTCGTCCAGATGTTCCTTAACCGTCAGGCGGGCCTGGGCCTGGTCCAGGGTAGCGGCGGCGTAGGCCAGGTCGCTGACCGTGGTCGTCTCGTTGTCAAAGACGATGTACTCGTATGAGGGACCGGTGATGGTCTCGCCCTTCTTGGTGGCCACGGGGACGTTGATGGTCATATCGTCGTGGCCGCTGGCGCTGATGTCCCAGCCGTTGCCCACCACGGCATAGCCCATTTCGAAAACAAAGCCGGTGCCGGCGTCGGCCGCAGTGGTGGGGTTATTGATGGCCCGGGCGCCGTTGAGCAGGCCAACTCGCATGCCGCCCCGGTTGTTGAAGTCGAGAATAACGCGGCGGTTGCCCAGTTCTACGTTAATGGGCTTGAGGATGAAGATGTCGGTGGAGTATTCCACCATTCCCCGTTCGTTTACCGGGGCCAGGGTAATGTCGGTAATGACGGCGTTTCGGGGGTCTGAGGGGTCCAGTTCGCCGTAGGCGGTGCCCCGCAGCTTCTCGTACTGACCGACGCTGCCGAAGGAACGGCCCTCGAAGGTGGGAGATTCTGAGCGGTCGGTGTCGATCTCGATGCGCTGGATCCCCTGCTTGACGGCGGCGAGCGTACCGGCCTGGTTCTGAGTCATGGCTGCCCTCCTGATGGGGGAGACGTTGAATTGGGTTCGTTCCGTTTATTCCAAAGTGATAATACAAAGGATACGGGTTGATGGTCAATCTGGCGTACTTTTTCAAAGTGGGCGGCGAGCGGAGGCGCACAGCCGTGCGTACTTGCCAGATTGCCTGAAAAGGCGAAAAAGCTATTTTCCCGCTCATTTCCGCTCATTTTGCTTGTTCTCTGGTTGAAGCAACAAGTTAAAGTACGGCGCCAACGCCGCCGCGAGGGAACGGAAATTTTCTCTATTTGGTTCCATTTGGTCCCATTTTGACCCATTTCCCCCATCGTTGAACGTGACAGCGGCCAGTGGATTGATGGTCTTCGGGACAAACCAGGGCAGCCACGCAGGTCTGCCCCTTCGGTCGAGGGGTGGACCGTATCAAAACACCTTTCCATGGCTTGTTTACAGTCTTATGGTGGAGTGGGGTAATGCAAGTTGGCAAGGGAGTGAGAGACTGCTTGAGGATATTTTTTGACCGGAGAGTCGCCGAGACCGCGGAGTTGCATAGTGAATCTCCGCGCTCCTCTGCGCCTCTGCGGTGAGAAATGGCCTGGGAAAAAGGCAGGTGAACCGGACCTTCCTGTCAAATCAGGATTGCCCTGTACCAGCAGCCTGTCGCCCCGGCATTTCCCTGTTTAAGGTATAATCGGTTGGGGTTTTTCCATACGGGAAAGTCCCATCGGCGAAAAGGGTAACCTTCGTGGATATTGCGGTGGGCACGGCCATAGACCTGGGGACCTGGACCCTTACCGAACCATCGGTGCGGGAGTACCTGGACGCGGTTGGGGACGACCTGGGGATTTACGCCGAGGCGGGACTGGTCCCTCCCCTGGCATTGTGCGCCTGGGCGCTGGGGGCCATGCTGGAGAAACTTTCCCTGCCGGCCGGCACTATCCACAGTATCCAGGACATGGAAGCCCTAGAGGGGGTGGTCGTTGGGGAGGAAATTCGCGGCGAGGCAGTCCCCGAGCGGCCCCGCAGCCGGGGCGGCCTGCGGTTCATGACCGTCGGCTACACGCTGTACAACGGGTCGGGCGACCTGGTGCAGCGGGGCAAGACCACGGTATTGACACCGGAGAGGGAAGGGTAAGGTGGTCATGGGCGGAATGTCCGAGGCCGGGACGTCGCTGCCTGAGTTGGCCCTGGAGATCACCCAGGAAAGGTTGAACGCCTACTGCGCCGCGTCTGGCGACCACAATCCCCTGCACTGGGACGCCGATTTTGCGGCCGACACCCAGTTTGGCGGCGTTATCGCCCACGGCATGCTGACCCTGGCCCTGGTTTCCCGCATGATGGCCGCCGCCTACGGGCTGGCCTGGCTGGAGTCGGGTTCCCTGCGGACCCGATTCAAGGGGGCCGCATACCTGGGTGACCGGGTGGTCAGCCGGGGACAGGTGACCAAGCAAGAAGATAAGGACGGCCACCGGCTGGTGACCTGTGCGGTGGCCGTGGTGAATGGCAAAACCGAGGAAGAACTGGTGACGGGCACCGCCACGGTGAGGCTGACTTAGTTTAGCCCCACGAGGCCGGGCCAGAGATGGGGAGGTAAAGGGAATAGGGTATGCAGAGCGCTGACAATCCATCGTCAAGATCGGAGGCATCAAAACCGCAACCGCCCATTCGCGTGGCGGTGGATGCCATGGGCGGCGATTATGCCCCCGGCGAGACGGTCAAGGGCGCCGTGGCGGCGCTGGACACCCATGACATTGAGTTGCTGTTGGTGGGCGATGCGGGCGCCGTGGAAGGGGAACTGGACAAGTACGACCTGGAGGGCAAGGCGGTAAAGGTGGTGGGGTCGGTGGGCAAGATCAGCGACGACGAACATCCTATGCATGCCTTCCGGCAGAAGCCCGAGGCGTCCATCATCGTGGGTACCAAACTGGTAAAGACGGGGCAGGCCGATGTGCTGGTCTCCCTGGGCTCCACCGGCGCATCCATGGCCACGGCGGCCCTGGTGCTGGGGATGATGGATGGCCTGGAACGGCCCTGCATCGGCGGTCCCTTCCTGGGCCTGGCGCCCCGCACGGTGCTGATGGATTTGGGCAGCAACGTGGACTGCCGTCCATCGCAGCTGCTGAACTTCGCGGCCTTGGGTTCGGTGTTCGCCCACCGATTTCTGGGCACGGAAAATCCCCGGGTGGCCCTCTTGAGCGTGGGCTCGGAAAAGTCCAAGGGGAACCGGCAGGTGCAGGACAGCTACCAGTTGTTCGAAGAGAGCCACCTCAACTTTGTGGGCAACGTGGAGGGGATGGACTTTTTCAATGACCGGGCGGACGTCATTGTTTGCGACGGCTTCGTGGGCAACATCCTGATCAAGTTCACCGAGGGTATGGGCACTGCCCTGGGAGGCTACCTGGGCAGGCTGCTGTCTCCCTACATGTCCGATGAGCAGATGCGGGGCGTCTTCAACGAGCTGTGGCAGACCACCAACCTGCCCCGCACCATGGGCGGCCCCCTGTTCGGGGTGAACGGGGCGGTAATCGTGGGCCACGGTTCATCGAGAGCCGACGAAGTGGCCGGGGCCATCAACACCGCCGTGCGCTACGTGGAGATGGGGCTGCTGGACAGCATGCGGGAGTAACTCGCGGAAATCGGCCGCAACGGCCTGCCGGGGGACTCGAAGTGACGCCTGCGCCGCGGCTGGCGGAGCAGGTGGCCCTGGTAACGGGGGCTTCCCGGGGCATCGGCGCGGTCATAGCCCAGCGCCTGGCCCGGGACGGGGCGAAGGTGGCAGTCAACTACCAGGCGTCCGAGGAGGCGGCCCGCCAGGTGGCCCAGGGCATCGCCGACACCGGCGGCGAGGCGGTGGTAATGCCGGGCGACGTGTCCAGGGAGGAGGACGCCGACGCCCTGGTGAAGAGGGTGATAGAGCAGTGGGGGCGGATTGACATCCTGGTGAACAACGCGGGAATCACGCGGGACCGGCTGCTGCTGCGGATGACCCCCGATGACTGGGACCGGGTGCTGGAGGTGAATTTGCGAGGGGCCTTCCTGTGCACCAAGTACGTGATGCCCCACCTGATACGGCGGCGACAGGGAAGAGTGGTGAACATTTCGTCCGTGGTGGGCATTGGCGGCAACCCGGGCCAGGCCAATTACGCCGCCTCCAAGGCCGGGCTGATCGGGTTCACCAAGGCGGTGGCCCGGGAGGTAGCTTCCCGCAACATCACCGTCAACGCCCTGGCCCCCGGGTTTATAGACACGGGGGGCATGGTGGACCAGATGACGGAGGAGGCGCGGAAGACGGTTCTGGGCCGCATCCCCATGGAGCGGTTTGGCACCGCCGCCGACGTGGCCGAGGCGGTGTCCTTCCTGTGCGGGCCGGGGGCCGGGTACATCACGGGCCAGGTGATAACCATAGACGGGGGGATG
>JAJEDS010000176.1 GCA_022821365.1 Dehalococcoidia bacterium
TCAGAGCGGCAACCTGGCCGTCCAGCAGGGCGGCTTCCAGGCGCTGGCCCTGTCCCGTCTCCCGCCGGTGGTACAAGGCGGTAACCACCGAGCCGAAGCACATCATTCCGGTGAACAGGTCAACCAGGGAGAACCCCACCCGCAAGGGGAGACCGTCAGGTTCGCCCGTAAGGTCCATCAGGCCGCTGTAGGCCTGGATAATCAGGTCGTAGCCGGGCTTTTCGGCCATGGGACCCGTGCGGCCGTAACCGGAAATGGAACCATAGATGATACCGGGGTTGATGGCGGAAATCTCTTCGTAGCCGAGGCCCATGCGGTCCAGGGCGCCGGCGCGGAAGCTCTCGATCATTACGTCGGCATCCTTGGCCAGGTTGCGCACGATTTCGAGGCCTTCCTCTTCCCGCAGGTTGAGGCTGAGACTGCGCTTGTTGCGGTTGAAGGAGACGAACTGAGTGCTTTCGCCGTTCCAGAAGGGGGTCCAGGAGCGGGTCTCGTCGCCACGTTCCGGTTCTTCTATCTTGATGACGTCAGCGCCCATATCCCCCAGCATCATGGTGCAGAAAGGGCCCGCCAGCGTTCGGGTGAGGTCCACGACCTTTATGTTCTCCAGCGCTGCTGCCATGGGCAATCGTTCCCGGAATAGAGTTGTGGGCCGAATTATAGCACGGGGTTCACAAAGAGACGCAGAGACACAGAGGTTTAGTAACTGTTCACGTTTTAGGGGCTTCTTTTTCCGAATCTATCATGCCGGCTTTCGCCGGTATCCAGAAATCTTGCCCTCCGGCGCGTTGCCGGGGCATTAGCCTTCCCGGGTACCGGCTTTCGCCAGCATCACGGTTATGCGAAGGTCTGCCTTCGCCGGAACGACAAAGTCTCGTAGATAATGACATGGAATTGCACTGACGAAGGCAGGGTTTTCGATTGACCCTGCGGATTCATGGTGGTAGGTTTAGGCAAATTTGCTGTCGTGGCGCAGAATAATGTCAGACGCAGGGCAACCGCCGCGGATTGTGGTTCTGGGCGGCATAAATATAGACCTGGTGGCCATGACGCCCCGCTTTCCGGCCGCAGGGGAGACGGTGGTCGGCCGGCAATTTCTGACCTACGGGGGCGGCAAGGGGGCCAACCAGGCCGTTGCCGCCCGACGGATGGGAGCGCAGGTTTCCATGGTCGGCCGGGTTGGGGACGATATTTTCGCTGGCCAGGCTCTGAAGGCCCTGGTGGAATCGGGAGTGGACGTTTCTTCCGTTGGCGTAACCCCTTCAACCAGTACGGGAATCGCCATCATAACCATTGACGACTCGGCCCAGAACCAAATAATCCAGGTACTGGGCGCCAACGACACTTGCGGCCAGGAGGAGGAAGACAGGGTAATAGGCCTGCTGGACGGCGCTTATGCCCTGCTCCTGCAACTGGAAGTGTCCGTGGACCTGTCCCTGCGGTGCGCGCAAGCGGCTAAGGAGCGCGGCGTGCGCGTCATCCTGGACCCCAGTCCGGTACGTCCCCTGCCCGAGGCCTTCTACCATTGCACCGACATCATCACCCCCAACGAGACCGATGCCCAGGCCCTGGTGGGCACGCCGGTTACCGACCGGGCTTCGGCGGAACGGACTGCTGAAACCCTGCTGCAGCGCGGAGTGGGGGCCGCCATCGTTACCCTGGGGCCGCAGGGCAGTTGCTACGCCTCCGCCGCCGGTGGCGGGTTCGTTCCTGCCATTAAGGTGGACGCGATCGACTCAGTGGGCGCGGGCGACGCCTTTAACGGGGCGCTGGCGGCGGCCCTGGGCGAGGGGCATGACCTGAGTCAAGCAGTACAGATCGCGTCGGCGGCCGGCGCCCTTTCCGTGACACGCAGCGGCGCCCAGGACTCTATGCCTGCCCGGTCCGAAGTTGACGCGCTGCCAAGGTCGGGTTCGGGCGGCTGACCGCAAGATATTATGCAGCAAGGGGACAAATACTGCTCCGGTTGCGCTTCAGCGCTGGAACTGCGAGAGAACAACGGCGCCATGCGTCCGGTCTGCCCAGCCTGCGGGCGAGTGGTCTATTACGACCCGAAAGTCGCCGCCGTAACCATCGTCAGCCGGGATGGTAAGGTGCTGCTTGTGCGCCGGGCCAACCAACCCGGCTTCGGTCTTTGGAGTGTGCCTGGCGGCTACGTTGACCGGGGGGAAGTGGTGGAAGAGGCCGCGGTGAGAGAGGTGCAGGAGGAAACGGGCCTGGAGGTGGAGGTAGACCGTCTGCTGGGCCTGTATTCCGAGGCTGGCAGGCCGGTCATCGTTGCCGCCTTTACCGGAGTTGAACGGGGTGGACAACTAGCGCCTGGTTCGGAAGCCCTGGATGTGGGTTTCTTTTCGCCGGACGAATTGCCCACCATGGCCTTTCCCGGGGATTCCCGCATCTTGCAGAGCTGGATCGACAGCCTGCGGTCCGACAGCTAGGCGTTCCAGGCGCCCACTGTTCGAGGCGCCAATCCGTCAACGGAATCGAGGTGCACGGCTTGCCGAACCTGTTGGTTTCACTGTTAAGCTCTGCCACAAGGGCAACGCTGGATGTAGTCCTGCCTGTGCACTGCATTGGCTGCGGTCGCCAGGACGATATAATTTGTCCCGGATGTGCCCCTGCCCTCTCTCGGCTGGAAGCGCCCGTTTGCGATGTGTGCGCCGACCCTGGTGTTGTCGGTCTTTGCCGGGATTGCCGTAGCCTGCGCAGTTCGTCGTCGCTCCATCTTTCCGGTATTCGTTCGCCATTTCTGATGGAAGGCCTGATTCGGGAAGCGATTCTCTGCTTCAAGTACCGCAATTACCGGGTGGCGGCCCCGTGCCTGGGCAGGCTGATGGCGGATTACCTGTCTGATAATCCACTGCCCGGGGATGTTCTTCTACCAGTGCCGCTCCATTCCCGGAAACTTCGGGAACGGGGTTACAACCAGGCCGGACTGCTGGCGTCTGAGGTTGGAAAGGCGTTGGGACTGCCGGTCGAAGGGAAAATTCTGCGCCGCAACCGAAATTCCGCTCCACAGGCCAGCACATCTGACGGCAACCTGCGGCGTGCCAACACGTCCGGGGCGTTCGCTTGCGAGGGAGACCTGGCGGGAACCGCCTGCCTGCTGGTTGACGACGTCTGCACCACGGGCAGTACCTTGAATGCCTGTGCCGAAGCAATGGTGGCTGCAGGCGCATCTGAAGTGTGGGCGCTTACCCTGGCAAGGGAACCATTGGAGTTTGCCCGGGCAGCCAATTGACTCCAGGCCGGGACGTTCCCCCAGATAAGCAAGAGGGGCAAGAAGAGCGACTCATTTGCCGTCTCTTCCCGCCCCTTCTGATCTCGGTGTACGGTCTTGTCCGCTAGGGTTCGCTGCGGTCCCAGCTGGGCAGGGCGTGGTAGCCCACCTCGGGGACGTCTACCGCAACCTCGAGACCCTGGGCCTTCTTCAGCCGCTGGATGTTGTACAGGTGGGTCATATACTCAAAGTAGCGGTGCCGGAAAGTGGCTTCCAGGTCGATGTAACCCCAGGGTGGATCATTCGGATCTTCCCGCACGCCGCTGGGATGGGCTTCCAGCCAGTGCAGTTGGCCGCTCACTGAACTCCGCAATTCCTTGCTCCGCATGGAGTCCACTGTCTCCGCCTCCAGGATGGAGCAGACGAAGTCCAGGCTCTTCCGCATCACGCCAAAGATGGAATCGACATCCCAGTACTTCGTTTCGTCCAGCCGGCGGTCGTAGGGGGAGTCGATAATGCCCTCCCAATCGTCAATCTCGGGCAGGCCGTCGGTGAACAGGTTCTCACCCCACCTCTGCAGCAGCCAGCGGAAGTCGCCGGAAGCCACGTGGCTCAGGTTGAAACGAATGCTCCACTCACTCCAACCCCAGCGATCGGATGTGAAGTCCAGTTGCTCGTCGGTCAAGCCGGCCAGTTCCTGGCGGTACATATCGTAGATTTCCTGCCTGAACTGGGGGAACAATTCGATGCCGCGGGTGTCTCCGCGGATTTCTGGCTGTGTCATCAGGTTTCACCTCTTTGGCTGGCTGTTCATACGAAGGTTTAGAGAGCGCTTAAGGACAAAACCTACGGGCGTACCCAGGTTTCGGACCAGGCCAGGCAGGAACTGCTGCTCTGCTTGTCGCCCCGCATTTCCAGCCAGGGCTCGCCTTCCGCCACATTGCCGTTGATGGTCAACTGGGCCCGACGCGAAGGGATAAAGCAGCTATACACCCCGTGGGGCCGGCCGGGAACGCTGCCGGCTTCCACACGCAGCATGTAGGGTTCCAGAAAGTCGTACCAGGTCAGGTGAATCTCGTCGTCGTCGCTGAGCACCTTTTCCGTCCAGAAGGAGCGAACGTCCCCCGACTTGGTGAACTCTGCGTCCGTTACCGGTATATCCTGGTCAGCAAATTCGGGGAACAGCAGGCACTCGATTTCGTCCTGAAGCCAGCGGGCCAGGGCGATGTTGTCGGCGTAGATGCGCACCTCGTTGTCCGTCTCGTCGCTCTTCATAAAGAGCACGTGTCCGGCGCCGGCCGGCGAATAAAGGACGCGCCAGTGGCTGGTGCGGGTGGCCTGGCTGGCGCCGCCATCGTGGGAAAGGCGGATGAAGGAGTTTTCGCC
>JAJEDS010000149.1 GCA_022821365.1 Dehalococcoidia bacterium
GTTGCCGTCCCAAAGCTCGTGCTGTACGACAAAGCTAACAGCGCCGGCGTCGATCTTGGTCCTTGCAGCCTGCTGCATAATGGGGAGTACCTCCTTCGTAAATTCTTCCTCAGGATCCAAGGATGCGGACATAGATTACAATACCGCCCCAACTTCCCGCAAGTCAGCCCGTGAACCACTGTTGGATGTCGGTTCCCGGCCTGTTGCAGGGCAAATCAAGGACGGAATTTGCCGTCCCTCCACGCTCCTGTTCCCGTTGCGCCCGATTATATCACGCAATACAAGAGGGATTGCAATATTCTGCTATTAGCTTGCGACCCGATCCGGCGCCTATTCCAGGTCGCCCCTGTAGGCTCTGTACGCCATGTTGGTTATCAGGCCGACGCGGTCCTGTCCCAGGTATTCGGTAAACTTGCCCAGGTTTATGGAGGCCGCAGTTTCATCTTCCGGCTTGCCCTCGTCAAATCCCTTTCGGATTTCCCCGTGCAGGTGGGCCATTAACTCCCTGGCCTCGTCAAAGTCCTTCTTCGTTCCCACCGGACCGTGGCCGGGTACGATGGTGTCGAAGTCAATCTCCCTGGTCTTGTCCATAACGTCCAGCCACTTGGTAATGTGGCCGTCGGGGAAGGCGGGCAGCACGCGGTGGAAGGCAATATCCCCCGCGTACAGCACCCCGTCCTGGGGCAGGTGCAGCAGAATGTCTCCGGCGCTGTGGGCCCTCCCCAGGTAGATCATGTTGATTTCTCGGTCTCCCAGCCGCAGGTCCATCCGGTCGCTGAAGGTAACGTCCGGCAAGGTCATCCGGATCTGGGACAGTTCCGGTATAAGCTCCGGCCGGCCGCTGGTGTAACGGTTCATATTTGCGTCGAACTTCTCGATCAGCTCCGTGCGACAGTTTTCGTGGCCGATGATGGGGGCGGGCACAAAATACTGGTTACCGAATACGTGGTCCCCGTGGTAGTGGGTGTCCACCAGGTACCGGATAGGCGCCTTGGAGATGTTCCGAATCTCCGATAGAAGCCGCGTGGCCAGCGAGGGCGTCATCAACGAGTCGATTACGATGATTCCCTCTTCCCCAACAATGAAACCGGCGTTGGTGGCCCCGTTGGCCTGGATGAAAGCGTAGGCGTTGGTGGCCGTTTGGATTACTCCGGTATCGTAAGTCTGGGTGGTCATGGGATACCTCCTCGGGAAAGGTTGGCCTGCTGGTGTGCAGCAGTCTAAAGACGAAGGGAAAGCCCGTCAAACCCCTGTGCTATACTGCGCCAAATATGCCTGCTCCAATGGTGCTATTGACGGTGCAATTGACATGACGACGCTCCTGGAAGCCACCACCAACCCCTTTGGCGGCATCATGCCCAACCCTTCGTCCCTGCCTGTGGACCCGGAGGAGTTCCGGGCCAGGCTGGCCAACTCCCTGGCCGCCTGGCGGGAACACGGCTATAAGGTAGTGTGGCTGGAAGTACCCATCGGCCTCTCGGCCCTGGTGTCGGTGGCGGTTTCCGCCGGATTCTCCTTTCATCACTCCGGCGAACGCCCCAATCTCTATTCCCCGGGAATGGAAGACGACCAGTACCTGATGATGACCCTGCAACTGGAGACGGGCGCTTTCATCCCACCCTACGCCACCCACTACATCGGCATCGGCGGCGTCGTGCTGAACGACGAACGGGAACTGCTGGTGGTATGTGAGCGACACCGCAACCCGGGCCAGCCTCCCTTTTACAAGCTGCCCGGCGGAGCAGTCCACCCCGGCGAACACCTGGTGGACGCGGCGATACGCGAGGTTCTGGAGGAGACGGGCATCCACACCCAGTTCGAGGCCCTGGCCTGCTTCCGCCACTGGCACGGCTACCGCTACGGCAAGTCGGACATCTACTTCGTCGCCCGCCTCAGTCCCCTCAGCAACGAAATTACCATGCAGGAAGAGGAAATTGAGGAGTGCCTGTGGATGCCCGTGGATGACTACCTGGCGTCCGAGGCCACCAGCCCCTTCAACCGCCGCATCGTCAAGGCAACCCTCGACCACCCTGGCATCAGGCCCGAAAGCCTCCAGGGCTTCGACGACCGCGAGCGCGAGTTCTTCATGCCGCCGCTGGTTTAGCTCTCTCCGTTTAGTCGGGCTACCTGGTTTGGTGGAGACAGAGAAATGGCATGTTTGAGACCGGTGCCGGCTTACCACACTATTTGGTTCCAGCAGTTGCCATTCTTGCAGGTTAAGGGTCTGACGGTTCCGTTCAAAACTACGTCTGCGCCGTATGTAACCTGGATGAGGTAGACCTCATTCGACCTAACGGTAGTCAGTGTGCTGTCATATTCCAGCACAGGGGCGTAGAAGTACCATTCCTTCACCCTGTTGTCAAAGTGCCATACGCTGACCAAGTTGTTGGCTCCGACTAGAGGCACGAAGGCATCAGCCACAGGTATATTTCGGGTGGTCAGGTTAAAGCCGGGCTGAATTTTGCCAAACTCCCAATTGGCAAGACTCTCCAGAGCATTGACGCCGCCCACCGTGAATTTCACCACTCCGGCATTGGGGGGACGACTTACTTGAAGGGTGAATTTGCCGCCGGTACTGGTCAGG
>JAJEDS010000296.1 GCA_022821365.1 Dehalococcoidia bacterium
GGCGCCGGCCCCTCCGGGTCCAGCGGGAACGCTTCCTTGCTGACAAGGACCCAGCCATTCATGGCTTCACCCGCATCCAACCACCTGTGGCGTCCCCCAATAGCCGCCTGAGGATATTCCCCGGACAGGCTGCTAGCCTGGCCCAAGGAGGTTCTATATCACGAAGGCGGGTCGAAGGACGGGCTAATGGCCGGCTTCACCATGCCAAGGATAAACACCGACCAATATAAGACCCTGATAAATTACTATAATCCCGACGCGAGGGCCCGCCTGAGCGAAGATTTGCGCAGGGAACGAATAAGGCTTCCAACTGAGGGTGAAGACCTGGAGTCGTTGCTGAACACGATCGCCAAAAATATCCTGGAGGTTGCCTATCAAGTTCATCGCCTTGAGCACGTAATCGGGGACATCAAAGAGGAGAACATCCTTGCGGATTACAGGGGCCGTATAGCCTTGGTGGACTCTGATTCGTTCCAGGTGCGGGACAAGAGAACTAGAAGAGTTTACAGATGTCCCGTCGGCACACAGGGCTATGTTGGCCCACGGGTCCTCGAACTCATGAAGGAACAGTGTACCGATCGCAATTGCCTGTCGGGGAAGCCCCAAGGACACAAGAAGGAATTTTCTTGTTTCGACCTTACGCCTGAAGACGACGACTTTGCAATTGCCATCATCCTGTTCAAACTGGTCACGGGAGGATGGCATCCGTTTAATCGTGTCGGCGAAGAAAGCTCAACGACTAACCTGACGGAGTGGATGGCATCTGGTCAGTTTCCTTATGACAACGTCAACTTGAAGGCACCGCCCCAGCCTGCGGAGCGGTGGAATCTATTGGCCGACAAATGGAAGTCATACTTCAAGGACACCTTTGCTCAGGATCCGAAGAGGGAGTGGTCCAGTGCGGATGCTTTTTTGGAGCTTCAACATCACCTTGCAAGTAAAGCATCACCACACCTGAGTCAGCAGGGTGAAGTAGAGTACGAGACTACCATCGCCAGCAACGGCAACAGCGCCAACTCAACCCCGACAGCTCAACAGCAGCGGAGACCGGCAGCACCTGGTAACCGGCAAACACCGGCAGGACGGTTGACGGGGCCTGCCCAACAGCAAACACCGGCGGGTCCCCGCAGCAGGCAGCCGCAGAATCCAGCGGGTCCCGTCAGCCGTCCTGCCCAACGGCAAGCGCCGGCAGGTCACCGCAGCAGGCGGGCCCGGGGTTATCCCTCGCGGCGGCTTGCCACGCTAATGAGACGCATTCTGACCATGGGCCGTCAGAAGCGCTACTGGGGCGTAATTGCAGCGTTGGTGGCAGGACTCTACTTCTCGTTTCTCTTCCTGACATCTTCCGATTCCAGTAACCCGTTACAGAGCCTTGCTTTCCAGTCCCAGTCTGCCCCGGAGATCTCCGACGCGGCTCCGCCGGTACCGCCGGTGCCCATGCCCGCTCTTGCGGATCCCGTTTTCGGCGGCTCCCCATCGGGCCAGCTGGCCGCGCTGCCGATCATCGTCCCAGAGCCAACCTCCACCCCAACGCCGACTCCGGAATCAACGCCAACGCCAACAGTTGCGCCCACGTCCACCCCGGATCCCACATCCACCCCCATGCCCACCCCTGAGCCGACCCTGACCCCCACTCCTGAACCGACGAGCACGCCAGAGCCGACACCCACGGCCGCGCCCACGGCTACGCCGTTGCCGACACCCACGCCCACGCCCACGGCTACGCCGTTGCCCACACCAACACCCACGGCCACGCCAATTCCTCCGCCCACACCCGTGCCGTGGCTCGCCCACAACTTCTCCAGGGGAGACATAGAGTTCTCCTTCGACATACCCGGCACCTTCTGGGGTGGCCCGCCGGGTTACAGGTTGCAGAGCAAGGACGGCGCCATTCTTATTGACTACCGTACCCAGAGCTATTCGGGCCTGCTGACCGCGGACTTGATTTCCCAAAACTGGGTGGCCCACAGCGTCACCGACGGCAACGCCAGGAAGGTGTCGGCGGTACGGGACGCCCCCTTCCTTAGAGGCTGGCCCACGGCCAGCAGCAGCGCGGTGCAGTACCAGTACGAAAACGACCGGTGCCTGATTGGCTGGATGAGCCGGAAAGGCGCTTACGTCCACTACAGCACCAGGAGCGCGGCGTTCATCCTGAGAATCGACGTCTGCGACGACCTGCGACACGAGCAGAACGAGCTGGGCCTGACCAACGAGCAGCTTCGCGACATGATTCTGCTCAGCGCCAGGCGGGTCAAGTAGGATTTTTCAGGAGGAATGAGGTATGAGGCCCAGGCAGCGCGGGGATAACTCGCCATTCAGGCCCAGCGTTCCTTCCCTGCCCGTGGGGCCGGAATACTACGACCGGGCCCTGGAACTGGTCAACTACTTCCGAATGGAGGGGAATGCCCCCTTTGTGGAAATGGGCTGCATTCCGGCGGCGCAGCAACATGCCGACTATTGCCTGGCCACGGGAGTTGCGTCCCACTGGGACCTGGATGGCTTTAAACCCTATATGCGGTACAGCCGGGCCGGAGGTTGCCAGGCCACGGCCGCCTTCTGGTGGAACCAGCCCAAGCCCGAGGGCATAACCGACCTGGAGCTGTTGATTGAGGACGGAATGACCTGGATGTTCGAGATAACGGGGCACAGGCGCGTGGCACTGGATTCCCTTTACCGCAAGGCCAACATTGGCATAGCGTGGAACAGGTACAACTTTGTGCTGGCCGTGGAGCTGGAGGGCGACTACGTGGAATTCGACAGACTGCCTGCTATCGCCAACAACGTCCTTACCTTTTCGGGCAGGATCAAGAACGGAGTACGGCTGTGGGGCGAAAATGACCTGTCGGCAGATTTGTGGTACGACCCGTTGCCCAGGCCGGTCACCGCAGGACAACTGATGAGGGTGAACGCTCACGACTACGGCTACATAATCGCCAGCCTTCGGCGTCCCCCACCGGCGGGGCAGTACTGGCTGGAAGACTGGAGCAATTTAACCGTGGAAAGGCACACTGCACCCGAGGACTTCCCGGCCAATTCGCCCGTGCCGTCTAATCCCGAAGAGATTGTCAGCCTGCGACAGGAGGCCTATTACAGGAACGAGCGGCCCCGCCGGGTTCAGGTTACCTACCCCTGGATAACATGCAGCCGGTGGGATGTGTCGGCCGAAGGCTTTGCCGTAACCGCGGACATAGGCAGCGTGAGGCGCGAAAACGGACCGGGGGTGTACACGTTGAGTCTGTGGGCGCCCATGGAAGGGAGGGACGGCCCGGTGAACATTTCCAGGTATTCCATGCTTGTCAGGTAGATGTTCCCTGCTTCCCCCGTATACAGGACCTATCCCCGGAGCGCTGATGAGCAGGCAGGGTCAGGAGGAGGGTAACGCTGAATAGCTCCTCAACCTCGCCCGTTCTGC
>JAJEDS010000369.1 GCA_022821365.1 Dehalococcoidia bacterium
CTTGTCAATGCGGGGTCCAGGCCCCAAGATACCGTCCGCACTCGGCCAGGAGCGGAGGGAGACCTATCTGAGCTACGGGCTCTTCAGGCCCAAGGGCGACAACGGTCTTTGCTCCGCCCACCTGCCTCGTAATATACAAGGCCGACATTTACTTCCTGATTGAGTGGCCAGCGAAATTCAGACGCGATTGCCCTGGGTCAGACCGGGGCATTAACCTATTTCCAATGGCCCCTGTGCTAAAATGTTGGGCAGGCCAAATTTGAGGTTGCTATGTCTTCTCCGGGCTTGATCTACCTGGACCACGCCGGTACCACGCCGACCGACCCTCGTGTGCTCGAGGCTATGCTTCCCTACTTCACCCAGTTGTATGGGAACCCCTCCAGTGTTCATACCGTAGGGCAGGAGGCGCGCCACGCATTGGACACCTCTCGCGAACGCGTGGCCAGGGTATTGGGTTGCCGCTCCAGTGAAGTGGTATTCACCAGCGGCGGCACCGAATCGGACAACGCGTCCATCATTGGCGCCGCCACCGCTTTACGCGAAACCGGAAACCACATCATCACTTCCAGCGTAGAACACCATGCCGTGCTTCACACCTGCCAGTACCTGGAAAACCTGGGGTATGAGGTAACCTTCCTGCCCGTAGACCAGTACGGCACCGTCAGCCCGGAACAGGTGTACAATGCCTCCGGCGCGCGGACTACCGTCGTTTCCCTGATGTACGCCAATAATGAGATCGGAACCATTAATCCCATTGCAGAGATTTCGCAGGCGGTGCAGCGGCGCGCCAGGGAGTTGGACCGCACTATCGTGATGCACACCGACGCCGTTCAGGCGGCAGGATTCCTTGACTTGAACGTCCGTGGGCTGGGTGTGGACATGATGAGCCTTTCCGGGCACAAGTTCTACGGCCCAAAGGGCACGGGCATTTTGTTCGTGCGGCGCGGCACACCCTTCCTCCCTCTTTTGCTGGGCGGTGGCCAGGAGAGGGAAAGAAGGTCGGGCACCGAGAATATTGCGGGAATAGTTGGGCTGGCAACGGCCCTTGAACTGGCCCATGCGGGAAGGGAGGCGGCCAGCCAGCGCTGCGCCACCTTGCGGGACAGGATCATTGAAGAAGTTGGGACAGCGATTCCGAACGCCAGCCTGAACGGCCACCGGACGGAACGGCTTCCCAACAACATAAACTTCTCCTTCGAGGGGGTTGAGGGAGAATCCATACTGCTGGGGCTCGACATGGCCGGTATAGCGGCCTCCAGCGGAAGCGCGTGCAGTTCTGGGTCCCTGGAACCTTCCCACGTGCTGCTGGCGCTGGGACAGACTGCGGAACAAGCCCGCAGCAGCCTGCGCATAACACTGGGAAAAGATAATACGGAAGAAGAAGTAAACTATTTGTTGGGGGTTCTACAGGACCTGGTAGCACGCCTGAGGGAGCTTCCTACGTTGACCACTACGGGTTCCTAGAGAGGATATGAAAAGGTTTTCCAAACTCATCAAAAGACTGTTTACCCCACTACTTTTGGCGTCCCTGGCCCTCCCCCTGTTCGCGATGGTGGGATGCGGGGACGTTTCGCCTGCCCTTGGCAAGTACTATACCGGCCGTACACTGCACCTGAGTGTGGTGGCGATGGAAAGGGAGCCTGAGTTAATCTACACCCTTCCACGGTCCGGCGAGGCGCCCACCTATTACCGGATTGCTCCCGAGGAGGAAGATCAGGAGCTTCTCTTGCTCCGGATTAAGGTGGAGAACCACAAGGCCACCAGCGCCATCGTGAACATTGACCAGAGCGCCGCCGAAGTGCGAGATTTCTTCCACGACAAGTACTTTCCCATCGACGTGAAGGAACGGCCCCAGGAAATTGCCGCGCCGGAGAACATCTCCGGGCAAAGAGTCGCCCGGTGCCCCTTCCAGCATCCAGCCGACCTGTGCTTCCTGTGGAACGCCACCTACGCCGATGGTTCGACTCAGGCATTCGAACTGCTGCAGGGATTCGGGGTAGACGGCTGGATGATCTTTGAAGTTCCAAAGGACGCAGAAATTCGAGAGTTGCGCTGGCGAGCCGGCGACGGTCTGACAATCGAGTTCTAGGGAACCCCTGATTAAATCCCTTCCCCCTTGGCGGGAGAGGGTTAGGATGAGGGCGATAGCTTGGCGCCGGGCGATTCCCCCTCACCTTAACCCTCTCCCACCAGGGGAGAGGGCACTTGTTCAGAGGTTCCTTAGAGTTTTTCCCGATTACCAAACTTGAGCTGCCCCGCCTGGATTAACGCCGCGGGGCGCTGTTCTTTGTTGAGCCAAATGTATGTCTAAGCGAAGCCAAATTTTGGCGGTGGAGGTAAGCAGTGGACCACCCTGGCCTCGCAGATTGTTTCATGCCGCGGTTGGAACAGCCATTCCCGTAACAGCCTATTTCCTTCCTGACCCGCTCCCATTACTGCTGATCGGGATTCTGGCGGCAGGAAGCCTTGCCCTGGACCTCGTTCGCTTTCGAGTCCCGTGGCTTAACCGCCTGTTCCTGTATTGGCTGAGCCTGCTGCTCAAGAAGGAGGAAGAAGCTCGCATCACCGGCGCAACCTATCTCTTGATCGCCGCCTTCGCTTTCTTCCTGGTCTTTGACAAGGAAATTTCCATTGCGGTGCTGCTCGTCCTTTCCCTGGGGGATCCCGCCGCCGCCCTGATTGGCCGGCCGATACCCGGACCCCGGATTTTGGGAAAGTCTCCGGTTGGTACTGCGGCTTTCGTGGGAGTGTCGCTCCTGGTGATAGCCGTCCTGGCAATCACGGGCGTGCTGCAGTTCCAATGGGTGCTGGTGGCCGCGGCAATAGTAGCGGGCCTGGTCGAACTTGCCCCCCTGCCCCTGGATGACAACCTGACGGTTCCCCTTGCCTCCGGTGCCTGCGCCCAATACTTGCCGCTGTTGTTAAAATTTCCGGCGGCGTTCTAAATGAGACGGATGACAAAGCAAAAGGCCGCCCCGTTCGAGGGCGACCTCCGGCTTTGGTAACCATTGCTTTTGTCTCTTGTATCTATTGGGCGCCGTCGAACTCCACTACATCCGCCCGCTGTCGCTGAAAGCGCAGGTAGGCGTCTTTCTTCATTGCGGGGCGGTGTGAGCTTATTACTTCCCTTGCCCTCTTGGCGTCCTCCGACATGAGGTCAATCACAACCATAGCCATGATCTTGGCCGGATTAATGACGGCAGTCTCGTAATCCGTAATCAGATATTCCTTGCTGTGGCCGGAACCCACCGCGCCGGCGGCGTAGGGGTGGCAAACGGGGATCAGGTGGCTCAAGTCTCCCATGTCAGTAGACCCGCCCCGATTACGGCGACCGGGAATCACCAGGGTTCGGGATTCGCCCAGCAGAGCCGCGGCATTATGGCGGAACAGCTCCTGCATGTGGGTGGCGTGCTTCATCGGCAAATAGCCAGGGATGTTGGTAATCTTCACCTGCGCTCCTACCGCCAGCGCGCCCGCCTTGAAGCACCGGTCCACTATAGCTGAGTTCCTGACCACAGCCTTGGGTGTTGCGGAACGGACTCTCCATTCCAGGCGGACGTCAGCAGGCACGGCATTCACCGCCTCGCCGCCCTTGGTCATTATCCCGTGCACGCGTACGGTGTCTTCTCCTCTGAACACCTCCCGGTTGCTGTGGATGGCCTGGAGGGCAAAGGATGCGGCGTTAAGGGCATTGATACCCATGTGGGGCGCACTGCCGGCGTGGGCGCCCCGTCCCAGGAATTGCACGTATTTCACCACGTGCCCGTTGCTGGTGCCGCCGACTGCAAACTTGTGCTCCCCCATGTCGCTGGCGGTATGGCACATCATGGCCATATCTACGTCGTCAAATTCGCCGAGGCGGATAAGCTCCTGCTTGCCTCCCATGAATTCAAGCTTCCCCTCTTCCCGAAGTTGCAGCCGCCTGGCCACCTCGATGAACTCTTCGGCCGGCACCGCGAAAGGGACCAGTTCACCCGAGAGTTCCGACAGCACTTCGGGCTGGGTCAGGCCGCGGATAGCGCCCAGCATCATCCCTATCTGGCAAT
>JAJEDS010000045.1 GCA_022821365.1 Dehalococcoidia bacterium
CAGGCCCAGAATTTCCACGGAGAGCAGTTCCACGATGTCATCTTTGTCGAGCATGTCCCCCCGCTTCACCATCCCGGGCCTGATCCGGTTGATGATGAGACGGGGATTATGGAGTTCCGCAGCTTCCAGCAGGCCTATTACCCGGTCGGCGTCACGGATGGCGGAAACCTCCGGAGTGGTGACCACTATCGCTTCCTGGGCCGGGCCAATGGCATTCCGGAAACCCTGCTCAATTCCCGCCGGGCAATCGATGATTATGTAGTCAAACTCCTGCTCCAGTCGGTTGCACAGGTCGGTCAACTGCTCGGGGTTGATGCAGTTCTTGTCCCGGGTCTGCGCCGCCGGAATCAAATACAGTTCAGGCTGCTGCCGGTCGCGAATCATTGCCTGGCTGAGCTTGCACCGACCCTCGATGGCGTCCACCAGGTCATAAACAATCCTGTTTTCCAGGCCCATGACCACGTCCAGGTTCCTGAGCCCGATGTCCGTGTCCATTACCACTACCCGGTGGCCCCGAAGGGCCAGGCCAGCACCAATGTTGGCGGTAGTGGTAGTTTTACCGACGCCACCCTTGCCCGATGTGACGACGATGGTCTTACCCTTCATAAGGAACTCCTCCAAGGTACTCCTCGCACCGCCGTTCGTAGGGCGCCACAAATATGGAGCGGCGGCGCAGGAAGGCAATCTGGGGATTAATGCTTTTGCCGCTGCCCCTGCCCCTCCTGGCTCCCCGGGGCCTCTCCCCCACGCAGGAACCTATCTGCAGACGGTGTGATTCCAGATTCAATGCAAGAATGGTTGCCTTCAGGTTTCCTTCGGCGCCGGCATGGGCCATGCCCCGCAGGGCTCCCAGCACCACGATGTCGCCGCCGGCGATTATTTCCGCCCCGGGATTTACGTCGCCGAATACCACCACATCACCCTGGTACCGGACGACCTCACCGGAACGGCAAGTGTTCTTGATTATCAATGCCTCGCTGCCGCGGGCCCGCGCTCCCTGAAAAACCGAGTGCGCCGTTTCGCCGCTGTCTTCCTCATTTTCGGCCGACCCTTGGCCAACAGGCCCAATGGCGGGTTCTTCCAGCCGCCCGTCATCTACGAGCAACTCTTCGGCCTGGAATGGTTCCTCGGAGACCGACTTCGCCCCTTCCTCGACCGGAACGGGGCCGATAGCCTTGAGGCTCTCCTCCCTACCCTCGCCGGCGGCCCGTTCCCCGCCCAGGCCGGGAAACACCATGGAAAGCTGCTTTCCCTCGGACCTTGCCGTTTCGCGGGGAACATCAGGGCGGACAGGCTCGGCCTCGACAATATCCTGGCAACCCCGGGGAGCGACGATTTCCGGAAAAGCCGCTGGTTCCACATCTACATGGCCATCAAGACGATCTTTCGCAATTCTGGAGGGGGGCGACGGCAGCGCGCGCCGGCACTCGGGACCCGCCAGTGCCCTCGACAGCACCTCGGGCGGACACCAGTACCGGGTAACGGTCAGTCCCGTCTCCCGCCCCAGGATGCCCTTGATGGCGGCCATCTTGTCTGCGGCCAGGATGCGCCGGCCAACATTAACCGTGACCGTACCTTTTGAATACAGGCCCCGGCACTCCGACAGGTATTCCCGGAGCCTCCGCTCCGCCAGCTCAAATGGCACTGAGTCGTCAATGGAAAAATCGACGTTGGTACCCCGGCCCAGTACCTGAATGGTATCCGTTTCCGGCATAGGGCTTACCCCCGCCTGGCTTCTACGGCCAGTCAACGCTATGGGAATAAGACAAACTGTCAAAGGCGAATCCGGTGGGCGCTCCCAGGATTTTCAGGTATGCCTGGACTAACTTTTCGGATTGCCCTTCCAGGGAATAAAACCAGATGACAAAAAAGGTAATCAAGTAGATAGGGTTATACCCGTAGAACAAGAGGAGCACCGCCTCACACACATCTTCCCATTGGGCCAGACATTTATATCAAGAGGATACGTTGACGTTCAAGGCTTTTTGGAAGCAGTTTTTGACCTTTTTTCTAAACACGAACCAAAATTGTGGGAAGGACCGACTTCGCCCAGCGCTTCGCCACCTCTCCGGCAGAAACCCGGGCGGGGTTCGACCTGCCATGGCCCTGGCATTGCTTCCGCAAACCGAAAGCTATTGGGCTCCACCGAATATGGCAACTGAACAAGTGAAGGAACCCGGCCTGCCCCCCAGGTTATGGGTCAGGCCCAGGTCGGCCTTGCGCAACTGGCGACCTTCCGCTTTCCCTTGCAGCTGTTTGTACACCTCATAAATCATGCGGATGCCACTGGCCCCAATGGGGTGGCCGAAGCACTTCAGGCCGCCGTCGGTGTTCACCGGCAAGTCGCCTTCAAGCGTGAAAGAACCATTCTCCACGTCCTCGCTGCCCCTTCCCCGCCGGCTGAAGCCCAGGTCCTCGTAAATTATCAGTTCAGTTATGGTGAAACAGTCGTGGACCATAGCCATATCCAGTTCTTCCCGGGGGCTGGCAATTCCCGCCTCCTGGTAGGCCGCCTGGCTGGCCCGGACACTCTCCGGGAAGTGGGTAAAGTCCCAGTCGCTGCGAATTGCCCCAAAGGCGCCTACCGAGAGAGCCAGCGCCTTTACCAGCACGTAGTCCTGGCGGAAGGCGCGCGCGATCTCCGGCGTGGTGATGATGGCCGCCGCCGCCCCGTCGCTGACCCCGCAGCAGTCGAACAGCCCCAGCGGCCAGGCAATCATCGGGGCGTTGACCACCTGCTCGGCGCTGATTTCCTGCTGGAAGTGGGCCCGGGGATTCAGCGTGCCGTTATGGTGATTCTTGGCCGCAATTTGCGCCAGTGTCCGCTTCCCCTCATCGTAGGAAATACCATATTGGTGGAAGTAACGGGTAGCAGCCATGGCAAACTGCGACGGCGGCGGTGTGGGCGGGGTAACATCCGACCCGGGAGCCTCCGGGACCGCCAAACCGGAGAAGCCCGAGTCCTTCAGCTTCTCCACTCCCACCGCAAGGACAATGTCGTAAATCCCGGCGGCCACGGCGTAGGCGGCATTGCGGAAGGCGTCCGTTGCCGTGGCACAGGCTTTCTCCACCCGGGTGATGGGAATGTAGTCCAGCTTCAACGCCTCCGCCAGGGGCTGGCCCGTGCGGAAACTGCTCACCGTGCCCAGCCACGCCGCCTGCACGTCCTTGGCTTCAATCCCGGCATCGGCGTAGGCCTCATACGCGGCCTCCACCATCAGGTCGGCGGCGCTGGCGTCCCACCGTTCCCCGAACTTGGTGCAGCCCATTCCGATAATGGCAACCCGATCCTTGATGCCGTTCATCTCCAGCCTCCGGCTCACACCGCCGCCGCTTCCACCGCGAAGCGCCGGGGCACTGCCTTCCAGTAGTAATTGTGTATCCCGTTCACCACCCGCAGCTTCCTGAAGCTCATCTCCACCGGCATCCCCACGCAGACTTCCTCCAGTTCCCGGTCGGTCATCATGCAAATGAGGCGGCCGCCCCCCTGGAAGTCCACCACGCCGACCACCAGGGGCGTATCAACGGCGCCGGCGATGTAGTCCATGGAGTAGGTGAAAATCTCCCCGGGCCGGTCACTCAGCCTGACGGGCACGGAATCATCCATGGCCTGGCAGTCTACGCAAACCCGCTGGGGCGGATACTGGACGTAACCACACGCGTTGCATTGGCCCGCGTACAGCCGCAGGTTCTTGTTGCTTTCCCGCCACATGGCCGACACGGACGGGGAAGACGGCGCGGGTCGGCGGGCCGCGTCATCAGTCAGCCACACATCACGCCACCTGGCGTAGGTCTCATAGTTCTGCAGGACGGCCCGGGAGTCCTGGTAGGCCGACAGACCGACGCCCCTGGCAGCCTTTTGCTTCACCAGGTCGGTAGTCCTGAAGGCCAGCACGTCGCTGCCATCCCCGTAGGACACCGCCAGCACCAGTTCCCCCGGGCCGGCTTCCTCCAGGGCCGCAGTCAGTAGCATCAGCGGAAAAGCTGCGCCGGTGTTGCCCAGCCGGCCGAACATCGGGTCCTGCACCTGTTCGGGCTTAAAGCCCAACTGGCGAACCAGGCGGCCGTGGCGGCGCGCATCCGGCGCGTACATGGCAACCCGGGCAATATCACCTGTCGCAATCTGGTGTTTCCCCAGGAACCCGTCAACAGCGTCGGGGACTATGCGCTCCAGGCCTTCCTCGGTGGCGAACCGGTCTTCCCACGAACGGACGAAGGGGTCGCCTGAAGAACGCCAGTTGTCCAGCATGTTTTCGGTGAGTGTGTGGGAGCCTGTGAACTCGGCCGCAATTTCTTCCTGGCCCACCAGGAAGGCCGCTGCGCCGTCGCCCGAATTCCGCTCCGTTTCGCTGCGGGGCGCCCCCTGCCGGCTGTCGGCCACCACCACCAGGGCCTGACGGGCCGACCCCGCGGCTACCGCATCCAGGGCAGACCTCAGGGCGGTAGTGCCCGCCCGCAGCACGTCGGTAACGTCGGCGGCGAAGATGTCCCGCCTCAGGTCCAGGGCTGCGGAGATTATTGCCGCGCCCTGCTTTTCGGCGTATGGCACGGTGGAACTGGCGAAGAACAGGGCTTCAATCTCCTGCCGGTCCCGTCCCTGCAGGCAGTCCAGCCCGGCGGCTACCGCCATCGTAACACTGTCCTCGTCGAAGTTGGCCACTGACCTTTCCTGGGACCCGGGCCAGCCGGCGGTCTCGGCCCCCAGCCGGAACCTGGGCACATAGGCCCCGTGGGCTACAATTCCTGGCAAGTGCAACCTTCCTCATCCAATGTGGGGCTATGCTATCAGCGCCCTATCCGGCAAGTCAATTTGCCTGCCGCCCTGGCCTGATGAACACCCCGCCACCAACGATTCAAACCCATTCCCCAACTGACACCACCCCCTTGCCAACCCGCACAACCCATCTCCACCATAAAACCATGACCCAATCACAACATCCCCCACCCGTAGGGGCAGACCTG
>JAJEDS010000025.1 GCA_022821365.1 Dehalococcoidia bacterium
GGTAATCACAACCTGGTTGGGGTAGCGTCCGAAATAGTTGGGCCCCGAGTCCATGATGTTGCCGCCAATGAGAAACCGGTCCACCCATGCTTCCAGGTCCTCCGGCTCCCGCACCCATTCTCCTCCCAGGAACTCCGCCACCTGTACCAGGGTGAAGGCCAGCATCTCCCGGTCTTCGGGGATGCCGCCCAGCACCGGGATCCCCCGCTTTTTCAAAGGCGACATCAATCCCTCTTCCACATTTCTGCTCCTGTGGGGCAGCACACAGTTGATAATCACACCCCCGGGCTTGCCGCCAAGTCTGTCCCACTCACCGGCCACCAGGTCGGCGGCCGACTGCATTTCCTGCCCAACCGTTTGGGGGTGAATCAGCGCTGTTGTATGGCCTTCGGGGACGGCGGGGGCGTCCCATTCCACCAGTACCATGTCAAATGCTGCTTCCAGCGCAGCGACGGCGTCGGCCACCTGGCTGACCCTTGCTTCGGAAAGCCTGTTGGGAAGCTGATGGGGGTCGATGGGCTGGTCAAAGGGCGGCGGTACCGGGTCCTGCGGGGAGCCAAGGCCCTCAAGCATCCCGGCCATGAACGCCAGGTCGGGGTCTGCCATCGGATCAACGGCGAGGGGTTTGTAGTATGCAACCCTTCTGCCGCTGGCGGCCTCGCGCCGAGCCAGGGACCCGGCCAGACAGGTCTTGCCAGCCCCGGGCCGGGTGGAAACAATGTTCAGTGTAGCCAAGCGCGCCCCTCCGGTGCCCTGTTGCGCAAATATTGACGTTCAAAATTTTACCATAGGTGGAAATGCCGACACCCGCGCATGGCATGTTCGGGGGACTCTCCCGGTTTTAGCCCAGCCGGAAGCGCCGTCTTGCAGCATTCTCCTCGCATCCGCCGCAGTCGACACGAAAGCCCGGGAAATGGCATAATAGGACAACCCTAACAGAGCGAGTAAGGAGACGAAGATGTCAGCAAGAGTCAATGGACTGGGCCATATCGGGTTTTACGTTAAGGACCTGGAAGTCATGAAGGAGTTTTACGGCAACTTCATGGGCATGAAACTGACCAAGGTCGGCCCCATAGGCGCCTTCTTCAGCGCGGACCCCGAGGGCGTTGACCACGAAATCGCCTTGATGACCGGCCGCCAGTCGCTGGACGATCCCCAGTGGATCCAGCAGATCTCCATGCGCGTCGATTCCCTGGACGACCTGCGGGACTTCAAGCGCCGCATCCTGGAGCGTGGTTACCAGTTGGACCGCATCGTCAGCCACGCCAGCGCCATCGGCTGCTACTTCCGCGACCCGGAAAACAACCCCACCGAGGTATTCTGGCTGACCGGCTACACCTCCTGGGCGCAGATCGGCATTCCTATAGACATCGACCAGTCCGACGAGGCGGTCATGGCAGACGTTACCCGTTCCTACGAGGTGGCGAAGAACGTGGAAATGGGCACGCCTCCAACCCCGGAGACGGCCCAGGCCATCCGCGAACTCGGCGCCGTTGCCGCCGGCGTTAGATAGTTGACTTCCTGAGCGGCAACCGTTGCTCGCAGCTTTTGCAGGGGCAGCCCTTGTGGCTGCCCTTTCCCGTTGAATTACCGCCCCATGTTCCCGGGTCCGGCACGGCGCCATTTCGGTACCGCCTTTCAATCCGGTTTCCCTCCTCCCTGCCCTGGCTTGTCATAAGCAGACGCGCAGTTTATTGCGCCGATACTGCCCTGGCTCCCCCGCCGCGGTGCAGCAGGGGCGAAAGCGCGGTGGCCCCGATGGACAGTACCAGCATCAGGATGAAGGCGCTGTCGTAGCTCCCCCGGTAATCGAAAATCAATGCGCCGGCCAGGGCGCCCAGGCCGCCGAAAATCTGGTGCACCATGGATATGACGCCGCTCACCGTTCCCAGCCGGGTCGCCCCGAAAATTTCCCGCGAGAAAATCACGGTTAATGGCGCCGTCATCAGGAAGGTGAACCCGTACAGCAGCGCGAATACCAGGATGGCTGGCGTGTTCTGCACCGCGATAATCAGGGCGAAAATTCCGATCCGCATTACAAAGCACATCAGCAGGGGACGCTGCGCTCCCAGAGCATCGCACAGGAACCCGGCGCACAGAACTCCCACCAGGCCCATCAATCCCATCAGGGCCAGAATATTCCCCGCCAATACCGTTCCAATGCCCGAATCCTGGGCAAAGGCGACGATGTGGGTCGCCATGAAGAAGTCCTGGAACCCGCACACGGCGTACAAGACCACCAGCAGCCAGAACTGGCCCGAACTGGCAACGGATTCTGTCTCCCAACCCGAAGCAACAGAAGGCCGTTGCACACCTCCACCGGGAGCTTGACGTTCTCCGTATGCGTCCTCTCCTTTTCGGTTCAACGGCCATCTTGCCAGGGCGGCTACCAGCAGGGGCAGGGCAATGAGCAGATTTGCCGCTCCCAGCAGACCGTAGGCGTTGCGCCATCCCGTTCCGGTCAGGAAAGCCGCCAGCGCGCTGATGATCACCAGTTGCCCGGTGGCGTTGCCCGAAACCGCCACGCTGTTTGCAATTCCCCGCCGCCGCTCGAACCAGCGGGTAATCATTACCCCCACCACCGGGTTGCCGGTGGCGGCATGGCCCATGGCGAACAGTACTCCGTACACCAAGAATACCTGCCACGGCTGCGATACCACTCCCATCAGGCCCACCCCGGCCGCCACCGCCGTGGCCCCAAGCGCCAGCACCCACCTCAGGCTGTACCGGTCAACCAGCCTCCCCGCCACCGGCAGCGCCAGGGCCGAAGTGAACATAAAGAACGTTACGGCGAAGGATAGAGTTGACCGGCTCCAGCCCAGGTCCTCGGTCATTGGCTTGAGCATCAAGCCCAGGGCGAACCGCGACCCTCCACCAAAGAAGAGGATGAAGAATCCGGCGGCCAGTATCACCCAGCTCAAATTGAATCGCGGCAAGGTGCCCTCCCTGTTGCCTGGCCCAATTATCCGCTACGCAGACCGCCAAGGGTAGCCATCCCTCAATTGGAGTCCGGCGGTGGACCAGAAGGGGACAATCACCGCGCCTCGGCTGGTGGCGGGGACACACGAATTAATGTAAATTGGGGGCAACAGCGCGGGACCGGCCAAGTCTGCGCCTGTTCCCAATCCCAGCGCCGGCCTGTGCGGCCCGCTTGAAGGAGGAAACCATGCCAGAGACCATCCGGGAGGAGTACATCAGGAAAAATCCGCGCTCGGCAGAGTTGTACCCCAGGTTCACGGAACTGTTCCCCTCGGGCGGCGCCGGCCACGACGGGTACGTGGCGGCCCCCTTCCCCATTACCATCGCCAGTGGTCAGGGGCCCCGCAAATGGGACGTGGACGGCAACGAGTACATCGACTATGGCCTGGGTTCCGCTTCCCTGCTGCTGGGCCACGCCCACCCGGAGGTGGTGGAGGCCCTGACCCGCGCCGCGCCCATGGGTTCCCACTTCGGCGCGCCGGTGGAGTCCATGCTGGAGTGGGGCGAGAGGGTTTGCAACCTTATTCCCTGCGCCGACAAGGTCCGTTTCGTTGCTTCGGGCGCCGAGTCCACCATGCTGGCCATGCGCATCGCCCGGGCCTACACCGGCAAGGAGAAGATCATCCGCTGGGAGTCCCACTACCACGGTTGGCACGACTACGTTATGCCCGGCAACTTGCCGCCCTTCGACGAACCCGCCTCCATCGGCATTCCCCAGGGAGCGGTGGACTCGGTCATCGTCCTTCCCCCCGACCTGAACGTCCTGGAGGATACCCTGTCCAGCCGGAACGACATCGCCGGGGTGATAACCGAGGGTTCCGGCGCCTCCTACGGGACCGTACCCCGCCAGGAAGGCTTCGTTGAGGGTGTCAGGGAACTGACCCGCCAGCACGGCGTGGTGATGATCCTGGACGAGGTAATTACCGGGTTCCGCTGGAGTCCCGGCGGCCTGCAGGAATGGCTGGGCATTGAGCCCGACCTTTGCACCCTGGCAAAAATTCTCACCGGTGGCCTGCCCGGCGGCGCGGTGGCCGGCCGGGACGAGGTGATGCAGGTAATGGTCCAGACGGGCGACCGCCAGCACGACCGTTACCAGCGGGTGCTGCACGGCGGCACCTTCAACGCCAACCCCTATTGCGCCGCCACCGGCAACGCTGCCCTGCGCATCGCCGCCACCGGCGAAATGCAGACCCAGGCCGACCGGATGGCCGAGCGGCTGAGGGTGGGCCTGCGCCGCATCATCGACCGCCAGGAGATTCCCGCTGCCGTTTACGGCGAGTCCTCCACTTTCCACGTCTACTTCGGTGGCCGCTCCATCGAGGGCCTGGACGCCAATACCCTCAAGAACTCGCCCCCGGAGGTGCAGACGGCCTTCCGCCAGGCCCTTCAGGTTCGGGGAGTTGACCTGATGTCCCGCACCAGCGGCGTCCTCTCCGGCGTCCACACCGAGGCAGACATTGATACCAGCCTGGAGGCCTTCGACGGGGCCATCAAGGCTATGATCGATGAGGGAATTGTGGGTTAAATCGGAGAATATTTCCAGGGCGAAGCGGGAGCGGCCGGATGGCTGCTCCCCCTTTTTTGCGCTTCCGCTTGTTCGATAGACTTGAAGAGGACCGTTCGACGTTTGCGTTGAATGGAGACTGTTCTCCGGCGTATAGTGGCGATGAGCAAGCAGGAGGGCGGCGATGGCGGATACCGAGGTCCTGATAATTGGTGGGGGCATAGCGGGCGCCTCCACGGCGTGGCATCTGGCCTCTCTTGGCCGCTGCGTTACCCTGCTGGAGCGGGGCGACATTGCGTCTGAGGCGTCCGGCGTAAACGCCGGCGGCATAGGCGCCCTGGGCTGGGGGAACGTCCCCGACCTCCAGGCATATCTGACCATGGGCAGCCTCCAGCTGTTCAGGCATCTGCAACTGGAACTCGGCTACGATATAGAGTTTCGCGCTTCCGGCGCGTTGCAGGCCATCCAGACGCAAGAGCAGTACGTCTACTCCCGCGACCAGGTGCTGGGCTTGAAGTCACGCGGCTACACGCTGGAACTGCTGACCATCAACGAGGCCCGGGGCCTGGAACCCGAGTTGAGTCCCGATCTGCGGGGAGCGGTCCACTTCCCACTGCGGGCACAGGCCGACCCGGTCAAGTCTACCCAGGCCTTCGCCGATGCCGCCACTCAACAGGGCGCCCAGGTCTTGACCGGTCGAAACGTTACGGCCATTACCCGCCAGGCCAACGGCGATTACCGGGTTTTCTGCGACGGCGAGGTGCATGAGACGGAGCGGTTGGTTCTGGCTGCGGGAGCGTGGTGCAAACCGCTGGGCAGAATGTTGGGGCTGGATATACCCATCGTGCCGGTACGGGGGCAGATGTGGGCCTCGGAGCCCCTGCCGCCCAGGGTATTTCACTCCCTGTCTGCGGCAGAATCACCCATGCACTGGGCGCAAAGTCCCTGAAAAGATGCCCGTACGCCGCCGGAATTGACGCACCTGGGCGACCACCGGGTTACCAGGCACCTGTACGGCCGCCAGACCAGGGACGGCGAGCTAGTGTTCGGTGGCGACCGGCAGGCAGCAGGCTACGACAAGTCGGTTGACGCCGCCGGCATTGAAGTGAACTTCGGGCACGTGGCCGAGATTCTTACCTTTGTGGGCAACCTTGCGGTACAGCGAACCTGGACCGGCCTGATGCCCTTCTCCCTGGATGGCAAGCCGGTCATCGGCAGCATTCCCCAGTTTGAGAACCTGTACATCGTCAGCGGCCTGGCATCATCCGGCTTTGGCCGAGGACCCATGGCGGGAAAGCTGATCGCCGACTTTGTACATACGGGTCACAGGCCTCCTGTCCTTGCCGAGTCGGACCCTTCCCGGTGCGTAACCCCTCGCGTGGGACTGGCCAACTGAGTGAGACGCCGGAGCATTCCGCACCGCTCCAACCCTGGTGGCCACAGTTCAGAGGCGCCGTTGCGGTGGCATCCGACGAGGCATCCATTAGCGCCAACCCCTTAGGTTTAGTCGCCCGTAGCCCAGGTAATCAGCAGTTCCCGCGATGGTTGCCGCCACCGGGGACGGTAGCTCTCTCCTTCGAACGTAAATAACCGGTCAAAGTTGCGAGAAATTGCTTCCCTGGCGACGGCCATATCCCTTTCCAACACCCAGCCGCTTTCCAGCGCGTCCCGCACTGCTTCCTCCCTGGTCCGCAGCAGGTTGATTTCCCACCAGGGCGGTTCCGGTAGCACCGTCAAGTCGGGCAGGATTCCCATGTCCCACAGGGAGGACATCAACTCCCGGAAGCCGGGAACGTGGGCCATGGGTTCGCCGTACAGAAGTTCGTAGAGGACGGCCTCGCTGTTGGGCGGCGACACGCTCCACAGTGTAATCATCACCCTTCGGCGGGCCGCTGCCTGCAGCTTCTCGATGAAAGGGACAATATCCCGCACGAAGTAGGCGACGTCGGCGGAAAAGACCACGTCGCCTTCCACACCGTCCGCGTCCATCCAGTTGGCCTGGACGCGTCTCGCGTTTGTTATCCCCGCCCCGTTGCGGCAGGCGTCAAACTCGGCGCCCATGTTTGGCGAGGGGTCAATAACTATGGCCTCCCTGCAGCGCAGGGCCAGGGGCAAGGATACCCTTCCCGCGCCACCGCCCACATCTACCAGCACGTCATCGGGCCGCAGGTAACCTGCGATGACCTCCAGGTTGGGTTCCAGGGGCCGGTGCGGGTCGAACCGGAAGAGGCGGGCCAGCCTTCCGGTCCAGGGATCGGCGGACGGGTCTGTTCCGTGCAGCCGTGCCTGCTGCTCAGCCACGGCATCAAGAAGGATGGCGAACCGTTCTGAAGCTGTCATTGGTCTTTCCGGTCAGCCCAGCTTGACGGCCCGGGGGTGGGCGGCTGTGGCTATCTGCTCGGCGGTAAGTCCGGCGAACCGCTGGGGACGATAGGGGCCCAGCACCGCATCCGCCGGCGTTTCCTCGCAGATTTCCTGGGCGGCCAGTTGGCTGAGTACCGGGGCCAAGGTAACGCCGCTGTGGGTCAGGGCGACGTACAGGTTTGGAGACTCGGCGGCAAACCCCATCACCGGATAGCCGTCCAGCGGCATGGGCCGCCAGCCCACGGGCACCGGAATGGCCTGGGCGTCACCGATGCCCGGCAGGTAGCTGCGGGCCCGGGCCAGCAGGTCGTCGGCGTGGGCCTGGGAGTCGTCCTCGGCCAGGCTTTCCTGGTCGCCCTCGCCGATCATCAGCCGCCCGTCGGCGCACTGCCGGATGTGAATCTCGCGGCGGCCGTCCCCCAGGGCCGGGGCGTACACCACCGGCACATTGTTGAGCAGGGGTGGAAGAGGGGTAGTCCTTATCACCACGCCCGGGCTTTCCGCCTGGGGCACGCGGATCCCTGCCAGGCTTGCCAGGCGGGTCGTGTCCGTGCCCGCCGCCATTACCACCCCGTCAACGTCCCTGGAACCTGCGCTGGTGTTCAGGGAGCGGACCCGGCCATCCCCGCCGCGCTCAAACCCAAGGACTTCCGTTCCGGTCAGAATCTCACAGCCCATTGCCCCGAGCCGGCGCAGGCAGCCGTCCACCACCAATTGCGGTTCCACCTGCCCTTCGTTGGGGCTGTATTCTGCGGCGGCCACCGGGCCGACTTCCAGGGCAGGCTCCAGGCGCCGCAACTCGCCGGCGTCGACCAGGCGCGTGGGGTAGCCCCAGGCCTGAAGCTGGCGTACCCGTGCCACCAGCCTTTCGACGTTGGCAGGGTCGGCCTCCCAGGAGACCTTTCCGCCCCAGCGCAGACCGACGGTGGCCGGGTCGCCGTCATCTCCGACAGCCTGGGCGAAGCGGGTCCACATGTCCAGGGACCGGCGGTTCAGGTTATGGTAGGCTGCCGGCTCCTTGGCGCCGGCATTGATCCAGGCAAAGCTGTGGCTGGACGCGCCGTGCCCTGGCTGTCCCTTGTCGGTCAGGACGACAGAGACGCCGCGCCGGGCCAGGCGCCAGGCAATGGTTGCGCCCATGATTCCAGCGCCGATAACTGCTATCTTCCGGTTTTGTTCAGGGCAGACCAATGGGTGAATCTCCTGGCAAAAGGGCTTCGAGGTACCGGAAATGGCGGAAGGACTTGGAGGCTAACGGAACTTGGGCATTACTTCCCTGGCGAACAGTTCCATGGACCGCATCACTTTGGAGTGCTCCATGCTGCCGAAGGACATGCTGGCGCCGAAGTAGTCGATTCCGTGGTCGTCCCGCAGGCGGGCAATCCACTCCGCGCACTGGTCCGGGGCGCCAAAGTAGCAGGTGGTCTCCAGCTCGGACTCGTAGCTGGCCGGTTCCACGGTTCGGACTTGGCGCCAGTGGTCCAGGTCCACGTTTATCTCATCGCCGTGGGTCAGGGTGCGCCGGTAGCCGCCCAGGTCCCGTACCCAGGTCAGGGACTGGCGGGGGTATTCCCGGGCCGCTGCATCGTCCTCATCCAGGTACACAAACCGGAAGTAGGGCATTTCCGCCACGGACAGGGTCTTGCCGGCGGCGGCGCAGCGTTCCCCATACAACGAATACAGGGCCAGGTTATCCGCCTCCGGCATGGAAAAGCTGGTGAGGATTGGCAGGTCCCGCTCCACGGCTACGTCCACGCTGGCGGGGGTACGGGATACGGCCAGGTACACCGGCGGATGGGGCTGTTGAACGGGTTTGGGGGCGATGGTCAGGTCTCTTACCTGGTAAAACTCGCCGTCGAAGCTGAAGTTGTCCTGCGTCCACAGGCCCAGGATGATGTCCAGGGCCTCCTGGGTGCGCACGTCGCGGGTATCAAAGTCAATCTTGAAGTTGCCGTACTCGTAGTCCGCCGAACCGCGACCCACGCCGAAGTCCAGCCGCCCGTGGCTCAGCACGTCCAGCATGGCGCTCTCTTCCGCCAGGAAGATGGGGTTATGGAAGGGGAGGACGCTGACGCCGGCCCCTATACGAATTTTGCTGGTGCGAGCGGCGATGTGGCAGAGCAGGGGCATCAGGGAGGGGCAGATGCCGTAGCGGCTGGAATGGTGCTCGGCAATCCACACCGAATCGAAGCCCAGTTCCTCGGCATATTCAGTCTGTTCCAGCATTTCCTCGAAAATCCGGTTCTGGGCGCTTGTTTCCTCCTCCGTCCAGGAACCCAGCAGAAACAGGGCAAACTTCATAATGGATTTGGGCCTCCTTCAGGCTGGGTCGCAGGATTGCTATATGGCGAATGTTTCCGACCGTTCAAGGAGTGTTGAACTGGACCAGGATGCCGTCGGGGTCGTGGACATAGATGCTGCGGATTTCACCATCGGGACCGGTGAAGGACTCGACGGGGCCGGCCAGGTCAACGCCCTTGTCCAGCAGTTCCTGCATCAGCCCCTTGACGTCGGCAACCCCGAAGGAAATGTGGCTGATCCCCACTTCGTCCAGCTTGATTGGCTGGCCGTCCGGTTCATCCCCCGGGTGACTGGTCAGGGTCAGGGTTGGCGTGGCGCCATCGCCGTAGGCCAGTCTGACCCAGCGGCGGGCCTGCCGCCGGTGAAGGTAATTGTGCAGGCGGCCACCCTCGGTGGGGTCGGTCATACGGTCGCCGAGGACCGTCATGCCCAGGACATCCCGGTAAAAGGCCAGTGAGCGTTCCATGTCTCTGACACAGATTCCGATGTGAGTGACGCAGGTGGCTTCCATGCAGTTAGACCCCCTCAGGCAGTTGCCGCCCGGCGCTTGACGGAAGGACGCCAGGGCGCATAAACCCTGGCTTGATACTGCCAATGTTAGTCCAGGGGCAGCTTGTGCAGCCAGCCGGGCTCGGAAATGTCCAGAACCTGCCCGTTGGGGCCGGACCACTTCTCCTCGGCCCGGGGGGCGCGAAATTCACCGCCTTTGGCCACTTCCCGGCGGACTATTTCGTCGCCGCCGATCCCCCGCAGCCGGGCGCCCGTATCCTGCAGGCTGTCCACCTGGAAACCGATGTGGTGGATGCCGCTGTGGTTCTCCCCGTTGGGGCCGACATCGGCGTCTTCACTGGTCTTCCACTTGAGGATGGTCAGGTTGATGTCGCCGTCGGTCAACTGGATCTGGCGATCGTTTCGGGCCACCTCTACCAGGTCAAATCCTTCCTTGTAGAACCTGGCCACGGTGTCGGGTTCCTGGCAGGTTATGGCGATGTGCTTGATCTTGGCCAGTCGGGCACCCCCAATGCTGGTGTTCCTGCAATTATACTCCCAAGGCTGGATGGTGGGCATAGTCCCCGGCGGTTTGCCCCGGCTATGCCCGCCCTTTGTTCAGGATAAGCTGCAGGATGTCGTTGCTGTTGACTACTCCCAGGAGCCGGTCCGATTCCCGGTCCACCACGGCAATGGCCGTCGTGGAATTTTCCCTCATGCGCTGCAGAACGTCCTCCACGTGCTCGTCCGGCCAGGCGACGGAAAACTCGCTCCTGGCCAGCAGACTAATGGGCGTCGTTGGCCACTCCGATTCCGGTAAGTACCGCAGCATGTCCAGGGACACGATTCCCACTACGGAATCGTCATCTGCCACCACGTAATCGTGCTGTTGGGGGCTGGCCCACCGCTCGGTGAAGTCCCGTACCGACAGCTCCGGCATCGGGTGTCGGCGGGTCCGGTCCAGAATGTCGTCTATGGCTATTTCGGAGAGCACGAACCTGAAAATGCCCCTGGGGATGTCATCCACGGTCGTGACGGTGGACATGCTCCGGCTGGCCCGGCTGGTTGTAAAGCTGATGAGGGAGGGGGTTACCAGCAGGTAACAGAGCATCACCAGCACCAGGAAGGAGAAGACCACTTCATCTATGATGCCCACCTCTTTAAGCACCAGCAGCAGGGCAATCTCGGCCACTCCCTTCCCCAGGAGGCCCGAAGCAACGGCGTGGGGCATGACCATCCGGGCCAGGTAAGCTCCCAGGGTGGCGCCCATGAAGTTACCTGCCAGGGGAATCAGGGCCAGGGCTACCATCGTCAGCACGGGAACATTTACAAAGGAAAAAGTGAAATGGAGGCCGGCGGAGGCGAAGAAGAGGGGCACGAAGATGGCTTCGGCGGTGCTGCGTAGCCCCGGCATTAGCTCCGCCCGAACCTGGTAGGGAAGGCCGGCCAGGGAAGCGCCGAAAAGCAGGGCGCCCAGGGTACCGTGCAGGCCCATAAATTCGGCCGCGTCCACCACCAGGAAGAGGGAGCCCAGCAGCAACCCCAGGGCAAGCTGGGGCACCTGGATCAACCGCTGCAGCCGGGCAACCAGCGGGGGCAGCACCCTGGAGGACAAAAGCCAGGCGATGGCCGCGAAGCCAACGATCTTGGCTATCAGGATCAGAATTCCGGTTGCCGACACCTCGTGATCGTGCTCGCCAATGCTGAATGCGATTATCAGCAGGGTGATCAATTCCGCGATCAGCACCACTGTGAAAATCTGTAGGCCAATAGGTTCCCGCAGGCGGCCGTCGTCGGCCAGTACCTTGGCAACGATGCCCAGGCTGCTCATGGAAAGCACACCGGCCAGGGCCAGGGCGTCCGTCAGCTCAAGGTCAAGGCCAAAATCGTAGAGGACTCCCAGGGTTACCACCAGGGATACGCTCAGGGAGAAGGCAACCGAGACCAGGGCGGCGACAAAGTAGTGGCCCCGGAGGGTGGCTACAAAGCTGGACATGTCTATCTCGTCCAGCCCGATCAGGAAGAAGAAGATAAAGATGCCCAGGGTCAACAGCAGGTCAATGTGGCCGGTGGGGTGGATGGACCAGCCGGTAAGGGACTGGAGGGTTGGCCCCAGCAGGATTCCGGCGGCCGCATAGGCCACGATAGAGTTCAACCGCAGGCGCCGGAAGACGCCTTCGGCCAGCTTCGCGACTATGATCAACAGACCTAGGGAGAGGAGTGACTCCCGTATCTCCTCCATTTGGGGAGCAATATTGATTGCGTCCCCGACACCCGTGAGAATATCCGGCAGCATCCCTTACTTCACCCAAGAATGGTTGGTCGGTCGGAGGAAATTACATTTTGGCGATAGCACCGATGGTTTGCAAGGGAATGCAGCACGGCTTCAGCTTTCTTTCACGAAAATGCCACCATCACAGGGGTGGTTGCGTCAGCAGGCCCTTGAAGGGGTGGCCCGGGACCGAGCCGCCAGGGACCGCCGGCCCGAATGGTCAGGCCGGCGGTCTCGGGCAGGCTTACGGTATTCTTCCCCCGGCAATGGCGTTAGTCCTTTCGCTCCGGGCCTGCCGGACCGCAGTCGGGGTCCCTCCAGAGGGCCTGGCAGGCGCCCCTTTGAGGGGTTAAGGGGAGCGGAAAACGTGAGCGGCAGACCACACTGGCATTGCTTCACTGCACACTACACAATGGTTATATCGTAGCCCACGATGGCGGTGAAGTTCTTGCGCATGTTGTTGTAGCGGGGTACGTGAGACTGGGTCTGGCCGGAAGCGTCAGTAGCCCGCGACATTACCTGGTACCGGCCCGGCCGGTCGGCTTCCCACAAGTATGACCAGCGGACCCACATCCACCGCTCCCGTGGCTCCTCCAGGCGGGCGGCGCACCAGGTCTCGCCGCCGTCAACGCTTACTTCGACCTGGGTTATGGCTCCGTCGCCGCTCCAGGCGAATCCCCGTACCACATGGGTACCCCGGGGCAGGGTCTCCGTATCGTCATTGGGGTGGGTGACGATGGACTTGACCGGAATCGTGGTTATCAACTCTTTGTCGGGGGAGTCGGCCGAATCTGCGTAGTAATAGAAGTTGTAGTGGTACCAGCAGTCGGGCATGTGGTCCATCACCTGCAGGCGGCGGATCCACTTCACCGACCAGTTGCCCGACCAGCCTGGCACCAGCAGCCGCACGGGGGCGCCGTGCAGGTGCTCCAGCAACTGGCCGTTCTGTGCCCAGCAGAGGATGGTGTCCGGGTGCAGGGCTTTCAGCCGGGGCAGTCCCTTGTCGTAGAAAAAGGGCTCGGTTCCGGGCCCGGCGGTAGCGGGCAGCCCGTAGTCCCAGCCCTCGGCGCGGACGTACAGGGCATTGTCCGTCAGGCCGGCTTCGTTCAGCACCGAAGCCAGTGGCGTGCCCGTCCACTCGGAGGCGCTGAGAATCATGGCCTCCTGGGTCCTGGAGGGCTTGGGGCCTTCGCCCTTGAAGTACTCGAAGTAGGTGGCGTCGCTGCCCGAGCACTCCATCACGGTGCGCACGGTACGGGCGGGGTAGCGGCGAAGCTGCTCGTAGTTGATCGTGAGGGGATTCCTGACCTCGCCGTCAATGGTCAGGGTCCACTGGTCCGCCGGCACTACCTCGGGAATGTCGAAGTGCTGGACCACGTAGTGCAACTCGGTGGGGGTGATCAACCCCTCCAGGTCCATTACCGGCGTCCGCACCCGGCGGGTCCTCCCGTCGTCGTCCAGCAGGTTGACCGGCTCCACCTGCTTGCTGGGCCAGCCGTACCAGGTATCGCTGCGGTGAGGGTTGGTGGAGTCAGGGCCGCCGGCGGCCTCCATGCGGAGAAAGTCGGGGACGGCGCCCTCTTGCTGTGTGGCCATGGTGAACCCCTTCTATTGGCCTGAATACAGGTCTCGAGTGTTCCAAAAAGTGGCGGCGGGCAAGGTCACAGACCTGCCCGCCGCCGCCGTTCGCCTGTGGACTTGGGGCTGGCCGGCTAGCCCAGGTGCTGGTAGGTGAAGGAAGTCATCTGCTCCAGGGCCTGCTGGGCCACGTCGGACGACAGGTCGCGCAGTACGCCTTCGCCTTCGCCCTGGAAGACGGTCAGGTCAATCTGCCCGCCGGCCTTTTGGTACTGGGAGACGAACTCCAGCAGGTCCGGGCGGGGGTGGGCCGCCTCGTACTCGCGGACCAGGCACAGGGTGGGCGGCAGTTCCGTCTTCTCGCCGGCCGCCAGCGCGCGGGCCGGCGCTCCCTCGGCCATAGCCTCTTCGGTTTCCCAGTACATGTCGTGCATCTGGATAGTGCGCTCGCCCACGGATTCGGGGGGCTTGACGTCTTCGCGGATGCCCTTGGCGTAGTTGTAGCGGCCCAGGGGATCAATCACGGGAGAAACCATGATGACGCAGCCCAGGGTGCCGTCCGCGTCGGAGGCGCCGTTGGTCAGGGACAGGGCGGCGTAGCGGGAGTCGAAGGGCCGCATGCCCAGCAGCATGGCCTGGTGGGCGCCGCTGGAGGTGCCCATTGCGCCAATCTTTTCGGCGTTGCCGTTCCACTCGGCGGCGTGAGCCTTGGCCCAGCGGATGCCGTAGTGGATGTCCTGGAAGGAAGCGGGATAGGACGCTTCCGGCGGAACGCGGAAGTCCAGGGCCGCTACGATAACGCCGTTCTTGGCCAGGGCCTCATTGCCGACGTTGCCGTTCTCGCGGGTGCCGTTCACCCAGGCCCCGCCGTGCAGTTCGATCATTACCGGGAAGGGACCATCGCCCTGGGGCTTGAACAGCTTGACCTGGAAAACCTTGTCGCCGTGGCGGAGATATTCGACGTCCTCGATCTGGACGGCGTAGGTGGTCTGTTTGCTCAGAGTCATGCCAGCCTCCTTAAATTTTGGTGGGATTGTATACGTGGTTGTGCCTAGATTATACGTTTAATGCTATCCAGTCAATTTCCGTTTCCCGCGTTTCTCAACACAGAGACACAGACTACGAGCAGTTGCGCGGAGAATCTCTGTGCTCCTCAGAGTACTCTGCGCCTCTGTGGTTCAATGAATCTGAACCGTCAAAAGTTCCATAATGTCTTGATGACACCCTCCGCCAGGGGATGGTAAGATATTCGTCGCCCGACATTTGGGTAACAGCTTCAATTCCACCTGAGAGGACCGCCCGTGGCAGAGGACCACCCCATACCCGCCGGGTTTGCGCCCGAAGATGAACTGGAAGAAGAACGTACCGGTCGGCGCACCCGCAACCGCCTGATCATACTGGGAGTGGTGGTGGCCCTGGCGGTGGGCTACATGGTCTATGCGGCCTTCCCCGGCAATGCCCTGTACTTCGTTACGGTCAGCGAGTTCATGGGCGGGGACCAGTATCAGGACGGGCGGTTGATACGGGTTTCGGGCAAGCTGGCGCCCGATTCCTTCCAGCGCCAGGACAACAGCACCCTGGCCAGGTTCCAACTGGTTGACAAGGAAGGGGACGGCGGCGGCAACACCCTGGACGCCTCATACGTGGGTGTAATGCCCGACCTCTTCTTCAATCCCCACTCGGAGATTATCCTGGAAGGCAGCTACACGCCGGAAGGTGTATTCGATACGGACAGCATCCTGGTCAAGTGCCCTTCCAAGTACCAATCGCTGGATGAAGAACTTCCGGCGGACTACAACACCTACAATGCGGGGCCCGCGCCGCAGGCTTCCTGATTCCTCCAGGAGCCGCTCACGCTGAGCTTGCCAGGGTGGCGTTCCGTTGCAGGTATTTTTGTCCGTAGAGGCCGGTTTCAAACCCGCCCCTACCTGATCTCCGAAAATCTTGGGCTAGACGGGACCACCTGCTCGGGGATTCCCCGCCGTTTGTCGTCTAATCCCCAGTGTCCGCATCCCCCTCGTCCCGCTCCAGCCCCTGCTGCAAGTCCCTGACCTCCCGCTCCAGTTCCTGCCGCCGCCGGGAAACGAAGAAGGCGTAGACGAAGAAGACCAGCCAGGTTATGGCAAAGGCGGCGAAGAGAAAGCCCATATTGGCCGGCGGCTGGGTTTGCAGCAGTATCAGGGGCATTTGTACACTCACTTGGGAAGGTTATTCAGACATGGATGGACAGGATAGACAGGATG
>JAJEDS010000175.1 GCA_022821365.1 Dehalococcoidia bacterium
AGGTGACAGAGATGTCCACCGACGAAAAAACTGCCAGCAAGAGACTCGACTGGGGTGACTGCCCCGGCGTGCAACGCGACCCCGAAAGGCTGGCCGGGGCCTGGACCTTCCGCGACACCAGGCTACCCCTGCACGCCGTCTTTGAAAACCTGGCTGGGGGCGCCACCATTCAGGAGGTAACCCTCCAGTTCAGCGTCACCGAAGAACAAATCAAGACCGTTCTCGCCCACGCGGCCCGAATGCTGGAGGAGGACCGGCTCACCGGCAAAGGTCATTGAAGATTCTGCTGGACCACAACACGCCGCACGGACTGAGAAACGCACTAACGGACCACGACGTGCAGACCGCCGAGTTCCTGGGCTGGGAAACGCTACGGAACGGAGACCTAATCAGGAGCGCCATCCAATATGGCTATGACCTGCTCATAACCTGTGACCAGAGCATCCAATTCCAGCAGAACCTGCTTCGACAGCCCATTGCCCTGCTCACCATCACCACCAACGACTGGCGCACCATCCGTAGCAATATCTCCCTGGTGAAGAACGCCATAGACATGGCACAGCAGGGTGAAAACAACATCCTCAGACTCAGGCCGCCCGCGTAGCGGACTGGACGGGTTCGCGCAAGGACAGATAACTCGAATGTCCACACACCTTAATAGCTACAGCAACACCCACCACGGAGCGGCGACGATGAAGTTTGGGATTAACCTGGGCGGCGGCAACCTGCCCCACGAGTCGAGGGCCGAGGCCTTTGAGGGGAGGCTGGAGAAGTCGCGCCTGGCGGCGAAATACGGCTACAACTCCCTGTGGACGGGGGCCGCCTACCTGAACAACGACTTCCACGCTACCCTGCTGCTGGCGCGGGTGGCGGCCGAGGCGCCGGACCTGGAACTGGGCTTCGTGGGCCTGCTGCCCCTGTACCATCCGGTGGAGGCCGCGGAGCAGCTTTCGACGCTGGACGTTATCTGCGGCGGCAAGCTGGTGCTGGCCCCGGCCCTGGGCTGGCGGGACTTCCAGTTCGAGGGCTTCGGCATTCCCAAGTCGGAACGGCTGTCCCGCTTCCGTGAGGTGCTGGAGACGATGAAGCAGTTATGGGGCGATGAGCGGGTTACCCACCAGGGCGAGCATTTCCAGATGACCGATGTTCCGCCGGTGGGCGCGCCCCTGCAGCGGCCCCATCCCCGCATCTACATCGCCGCCAACCAGGACCAGGGTGTCCGCCGCGCCGCCCGGCTGGCGGACGGCTGGCTGGTCAGCTCCCGCTCCACCCTGCCCACCATCGAGCGGCAGGTGGAACTCTACCGGGAGACGGTGGAGGCGAGGGGCAAGACGGGGTACGTTTCGGCGTGGCGGGAGATGTTCATTGCCGAGACCCGGGAGGAGGCCATTCGCATCGCCCGGCCCCACGTGGAGTGGCTGTACCAGGACCGGGCCGCGTCGGGCCACAGCCAGGAACTGCCCGAGGCCGACCGCATCGACGTGGGGTTTGAGCAGGTGCTGGATGGCCGGTTCATCATCGGCAGCCCCGACGAGTGCGCCGCCGAGATTGAGAAGTACCGGGACTTGGGCATTGAGGAACTGGTGCTGCGGTGCCAGTGGCCGGGAATGCCCAACGAGGACTCGCTGCGGGCGGTGGAACTGTTCGGCCGGGAAGTGCTGCCGCGGTTCGGCTGAGCCCCAGCGGGCCCAGACCATTCCCACGCTGCATTCGACCCACCCGTTAACCGGTCATACCGGCGAAAGCCGTAGCCAGTGGTGTGCGTCCTTTGCCAGCGTCTATGCCATCTATCGATTGGGGAAGGTAAGCACGGTTACGCCCCGGTCTTTGGCCAGGGATTCTTGCGGGCCGTGCAGTCGGTCTGTTGCCACTACCCCCATGGCCTGGACGCCGGAGGCCAGGCTCATTATCCGCGCCCGTCGCTCCGCGCGCATTATGTCATCGTCGTCAGCCGTAATCGATACCTCAATGACTGCGTGGCCGCCGCCTTCCTGGTCGGTTATGATGATATCGGCTTCCTGCAAGTCGGCGATTTCGTCGATGCGGACCAGGCCGGACCGGCGGGCCTGCTGGAACAGCCGGTTTATTTCCGGGGCAATCAGCCCCTCCTGGTGAAAAACGATGGCAGGGTCTTCCATTCCGAAGGTCTGCATCAATCGCAGCAGGATACGGGTGCGAACCCGGCGTTCATACACAGACCCGTCGTAGTTACCTGCTCGCCCTTCCAATCGATCCAGTTGTTGGTGTGTCAGCCTGTTTTGTTCCTGTATCTGCCCTATTTGAGCTTGCATTAGCCCTATTTGGGCCTGGATCTGGTCTATTTGCGCCTGTACCTGCCGGAATTGCTCTTGTACCTGCCGGAAATTCTCCTCCGTAGCTTCTACGAACCGGGCCACTTGCTGCGGCAGGTCCAGCAAATCTTCGCCCACGACCAAATTGCGTACCGCCGCCAACCAGTCGGGACGTTCCTGAAGGACTCGTACCAGGTCGCTTATGTCATTGATGGTAGTCATTCAGCCTCACTACTCAATTATACGCTACGAAGCAGCCGATAACTACCTCCCCACTAACCTCCCCAGGGTCTTTCGATTATGCGGGCGGAGATTCTTATCCCGTTCGCCCTGAGCTTGTCGAAGGGCCGCCGGTTCATGGTTCGACAAGCTCACCACGAACGGGTTCCGGGGCTGCCCACCAATAATCGAATGACCCTGCTAACCTCCCACTCCTTCCCCGGCCAGCGCTCGTTCCGCCCGGGCCAGGTTGTTGCGGCTGGCTTGGGTGCTGGGATGGTCTTCCCCCAGGATTTGCTCCCGCAAAGCCAGGGTCTCGCGGTGCAGTTGGATGGCGGTCTCGTAGTCGCCCATGGCGTGGTGGCAGTTGCCCAGGCTGCCCCGGCTGCGCAGGGTGTCGGGATGTTCCGGGCCGAGGGCGCGGGACCGCCGCTCCAGGGTGTCGCGGAACAGGGCCAGGGCTTCGTCGTAGTGGCCGGCGGCGTAGAAACTGTTGGCTAGGCCGGTGCTGCTACGCAGGGTGTCCGGGTGATCGGACCCCAACGTCCTTCGCCGGTCCATCAGGCCTTGATAATGGTGGTGGATGGCCTGGCCGTAGCGGCGGGAGACCCGGTGGAAGCGGGCCAGGTGGTAGTCCACGTTGAAGGCTCCGGGCTGCTCGGTGGTCATCTTATTTATCCACGAAGGGGCACGAAGTTTCACGAAGGACCAGAGGCGTTCTTCGATCCGCCAAAGGTCCTCCTGAGGTGGATTCCGCAGGCTAATGATGAGCAGACTCACCCCCATCCTGACCTTCCCCCGTCAAGGGTGAAGGGACTTTTGAGACTGCGGGCTAATAGCCGGTGGCCAGGGATATGAGCAATTCCACGACGGGCCATATGATGGTCCGGAGGATGCCCCAGCCCAGCAGGTAGTCGGTCAGGATTATGCCCATCAGGACCAGGGGTCCGAACTGCTCGTATCGGGCGTAACTTCGGGCCATGCTGTCGGGGAGCAGGCCGCCCACCACCCGGGAGCCGTCCAGGGGCGCCAGGGGTATCAGGTTGAAGACCGCCAGCAGCACATTGAAAAGGATAACCATGCCCGCAATGTCGGACAGGGCTTCGCGCATACCCCCGGACAGGACATGGGTAGCGCGATATATGTTCGGGGCGCTCCAGGCCAGCAGGCCCAGCTTGATGGGAATAGCCACCAGGAAGGCCAGGGCCAGGTTGGACAGGGGCCCGGCGGCGGCGACCAGCGTAATGCCCAGGGGACCCCGCAGCCGCTGGTAGTTCACCGGCACCGGCTTGCCCCAGCCGAAACCCACTACCAGCATCATCACCGTGCCGCTGGGGTCCAGGTGACGGATGGGGTTCAGGGACAGGCGGCCCAGGCCGCGGGAAGTGCCGTCGCCCAGAACCGTGGCGATCAGGGAGTGGCTGAATTCGTGGATGGTGATAGCCGTCAGCAGGGCAAACATCACCAGGACGGTCAGGCGGATGAAGCTGGCGGGGTCGTACAGCAGCAGGTCAAATGAACTGATCAGCATCTCGGGTTACTTCACACGGATGGAAAGGCTGGGCAGTATGTTCGACCACCGTTGCTGCAGGGCGGATGAACAAATCCGCCAACCGGTCGCACGCTTCGAATCCTGACCAGCCGCGCCTTGCTAGTTTCTAGTCATAGTCGTCGTAGTCGTCATCGTCATCGTCGTCTTCCCGGGACGGCGTGGGAGCCGAAGCGAAGCCGGCGGAAGGGACGGTGGCCCTGGCCCGGTCGCGGCGGCGGCGAGGACGGGGCATTTCCAGCAGGGCGGTCTTCAGGCCAGCCAGGTCTTCAGGACTGACATCGGAAAGGTCCAGGATGATGCCGCTGGCGCCCATGTCCCTCAGGGCTGCCAGGTCGTCCTTCGCGGGAATGGCGGAGAGCAGCACCAGAACGTATTTGTCGGTGCGGCGGGAAATGCTGCCCACCGTCACCAGGTCGTGGAGCGTCCAGGGGCCGATTACGGCGGTCATATCTACGGTAAAGCAGTCCACCGGCAGGGCGGACACGGCCCGCAACTGGCGGTCGCTCAAGTCGGGCGCCACGGTCAGGATACGGGCCAGTTCGTCCTCACCGGCCATCGAGGAGGCCGCGCTCTCCAGGCCGAAGGCAAGCACGTCGGCCCCGCCTTCGGCGCAGGCCTGGGCATCCTCACCGGAAATGGCTGACAGACAGATTCCCCAGGGTACATCGCTGGCCGAGTCGGCCAGGCCCTTGGCGTCCCCGGCGCTGGCGACGCCGGATACCAGCACCGCGTCAAGGCCGGCCTGGGCGGCGGCGGTGAGGCCGGCCTGGTGATCGGAAGTGACCAGGCCCACCAGGGCAAGGCCCGGAAGCCTGGCGGTACGGGCCGCGCCGAAACCCAGCGGGGCCGGCGACCCGTCGCTTATTCGTTGCAGAAGATCCAGGAGTTTGCTCATTGTTACTCGCTTGTGGATTGATAGGCTCAGCGGATTATACCTTATGCGGGTTGATTTGTCGGTAATGGGATGGCGGGGGTCAGGGCAAATGCGTTTTAAGAGTTCCCATAACCACAGAGACGCAGAGGACGCGGAGATGCACAGAGCATCTCTGCGAACCTCTGTGTCCCCTGCGTCTCTGTGGTAAATGATGGGCTGGCACGGGGAAAGGTTGATATAAGGGTCCGAGGAAAATGCGAATGCCCTGGCGGCTCACCGGACCTATCCACAAGTGGGCAGGGGCACTCTGTCAGAAGCTTTTGCTGGAGATTCGGGAGGCCAGGGAGGCCAGGGCTTCCCCGAAAGCGCCGGTGTCTTCCCAGCCGCGGAAGTCGAGCACGCTGCCCTGCTTGAGGAGGCTGCAAAGCTGGTCGTCCCGCTGATAGAAGACGTCGTCGGCCGCAACCGTTAACAGGGTCTGGCCGGTGGCGGCGCGCTGGCCGCCGGCCAACTGGGCCAGGTAGGTGCTGGTCTGGGGACTTTCCAGAGACTGGTCGGTGCAAAGCAGGACCAGGCAGTCGTAATGGGGGGTGTGCTCAAACAGGATACGGCCGGCCTGAACTGCCGCTTCATCATCGGCGGCTATGGCCCAAGCCGGTATGTGGGATTCCGCCAGGCCGGACCGAAGGCGAGCGGCCAGGTCGGTGTCGTTCATCGAACCGATGATCAGCGTAGTGGGGTAGGCGCGGCTGGCGCCCCGCATCACGTCCTGGGCAGCCAGCAGGGGTTCGGCCACACCGGCGCTGGCCAGGAAAGCCCGGGGTATTTGCCCCCCGGACCTGGCGACGGTATCCAGGGTGATGGCGCTGGGGCCGGTGTGGGCGGCCATATCCAGGCCGATGACCATGCTCAGGTCGCAGTTGACCAGCCGCGTAAACCCCAGGGTTGTATTCAGGAAGACGGCGCTTTCCAGTTCGGCATTGGCGAAACTGGCCCCCCGCAGGTCGGCCCCGGTCAGGTCGGCCAGCTTCAGGGAGGTGGCGGCCAGGTTGGCGCCCCGCAGGTTGGCGCCCGACAGGTTAGCCCAGGAAAGGTCGGTGTAGGACAGGTTGGCGCCGGAGAGGTTGGCCCCCTCCAGGTTGACGTACTGAAGGTCGGAGTAGCTCAGGTTGGCGCCGGAGAGCTGGGCCTGAACCAGGTGGCTGCTGGAGAGATCGCTCCTGATGAGGGTGCACCCGGGCATGTTGGCCAAGGTCAGGTCGGTGTGGGAAAGGTTGGCCCGGGATATGTGGGCCGACTGCAGATTGGTACCCATCAGACGGGAATACTGGAGGTTGGCGCCGGTCAGGTCGGCCCTGCTGAGGTCGTCGTGGGCCAGGTCGGCCCGGGGCAGCCTGACCCCGCTCAGGTAGGCGCCGGACAGGTCCAGCTTGGCCCGTCCGTGAACGTAGTCCCGTTCGAAGGTCTCCCCGGTGGAACGGTCTCCCAGGCTGTAGTTCAGGTGGTAGACGATGGGCTGTTCGTTGGGAACCCAAAAGGTTGCTTCCCGCCAGCGGGATATGGCGTTGGGGCCGGCCTTCGCTATGGCGACGTGTTCAGGATCTGCCAAGGTGCCTCCTGGGCGATGCGGCCTGGTCGGGACATCACTCCCTGGTCATTCGGTGGGGTGTACGATACACCCAAAGGACGGGTAAGGGAAGCTGGGATGAGGAGCATTGTGGGCTATCGCATGAAGCGCTTTATTTGAGGATATGTGCCGGCATCATGTTCCTTGTGGTAGCTGATGCAGGTTTGCCCAGCTCCGAGGTTCCCGCCTTCGCGGGAACGACGGTTACTCCCCAAATCACTTATGCGATAGCCCTGGGGAGCATTGCAGGGCGTTATGCTTCCGACAGGATTCTTGGGCGGCAGGGACTTTCTCACCACAGAGGCGCGGAGAGCGCGGAGTTGCACGGAGAATCTCTGCGCTCCTCTGCGTACTCTGCGCCTCTGCGGTGAGGGAAACCCCCGGGATGCGCAGGCTCTAGTTGGGGACCCAGGCCATCGCGCCTATCTCGGTGAACTCGCGCTTGAGCTTGTTCCAGGAATCCCCGGCGTCTTCGGTGGTGTAGAGTTCGCCGAACAGGCTGGACGCCAGGATGAAGTCGGGGTCGGCCGGGTGGGTTACGAAGCCCCAGATGTTGGAGTTAGGCTCCACAGGCAGCGGCCGGTTCTCCCAGGTCCGGCCCCCATCGGTGGAACGGCGGAGAGCGCCCTGACTGCTGATGGCCGTTTCGCCCAGCGCGGAGAACAGCACGTTGGGGTCGTCGGCCTTGAAGGCGATGCCCCGGCTGTAGGGCAAGGGGAGATCATCGGTCTTATTCAGGGACTCCCAGCTTTCGCCTACGTCGGTGGTGTAATAGATCTCGCGGGGGGTGCTGAACAGGACCCGGTTCTCCTCGCCGGGGCTGATGGCCATGCCGTGGATATCGGGGTGAACGCCGGTGGTAATGTGGGTCCAGGTGTCGCCGCCGTCCAGGCTGCGGTACACGCCGTCCACCTCAACCCCGGCCCAAACGGTGTTGTGGGCCTTGGGGTCCACCATCAACGCGGTAACCATGGGCGGGCCGATGTGGCAGTACTGGGCCATATCCACGGACAGCCTGGTCCAGCTCCGGCCGTCGTCCCGGGAGCGGAACAGGGCCGCCGGCTTGATGCCGACGTAGATGGTGCCGGTGTCCACGGGGTCGATGGCGATGTTCCAGATGGGGACACCCTCCATGGGCGACCACAGCTTTTCCCAGGTGGCGCCCTTGTCCTCGCTGCGGAAGATGCCCTGGTTGGAACCGGCCAGGATGCGGTTGGGGTTGTCGGGGTAGGGTACCAGCGCGCGGACATCAGCGCCCAGCACGAAGGGGTCGCGGATGCGGTTCCAGGTCTCGCCGGTATCGGGGCTGTGCCACACGCCGCCGCCGAAACCAACGGCGCCAACGCAGATGCTATAGTCCTTTCCCATAACAATCACCGCCTTTCGTTGAAGTTTTCGTGGGGGATAGGGTTCCAGGGGTTGTACCTATGGGAATTATACTGTCTGGCGCGGTGGAAGGCTATTGGGCAAGCCGGGGCAGTCTCACTTCGGGGATTTCTTTTACCACAGAGGCGCAGAGAGCGCGGAGATGCGCAGAGTATCTGAACTCCATCCCGGGAACCAACCAGTGGGCCGGCAACCGGGTCTTTGGGCAGGATTTCAGACCCTTCGGCAAGCTCAGATACCGTATTAGATGTCAAGGGTGGCCGGTTGGCAGCGCTGGGGATCAAAAGGCAGACCACTCTTCAAGACTCCATAGCAGATCCGCAGCAGTTTATGCATCGCAGCCACGATGCGCACTC
>JAJEDS010000116.1 GCA_022821365.1 Dehalococcoidia bacterium
CTACTCAGCGCCAAGGAGCGGGCCAAGGCCGAAGCCCTGGCCCAAGTCCAGATCGCAGCCGACTAACCATCTCAGCCGACTAACCATGGTGACATTTTCGCTTTCCATTTAACGGGACAGAATCGCTGGACAACAACACCACCAGCCTCTTCGGCGATGGATACCGTGTCCGCGAGGAGCGCCGGCGTCGGGTCCGGCAGGTTTGACCAGTAGTCATCTCCTTTCCTTAAACAGGCCAGGACATCGTTGGGTAGGGCAGGGTTATCCGGCCGGCATCCGTCGAAACGGGCGCGAGGGGCGGGAGGGACAAAACGGTTCAGGTCTACCAGTATCATCTTTTCCGACCCGTCCATGATTTGGAGGGTGGCGAAAGGTTCGTCCGGGGCCGCTTTATCCTCCTCGGAATGGTCAGGTCCAAAATAGACGTAGCCTTCGTGGGTTCCGGCCTGAAACAGGACAACTTCACCAAAGGGGTCCTTCCATCCGTCCTGCCTTGCGAGATGGCCCTCCGGGTACAAAGAGGTCCAATTCCTTTCCCTGCCATAGGCATCCGGAACAGTGCGCAAGATTAACCCGTGCCAACCATGATGGGGGTAGAACCATGCGGGAAGCACGCTGGTTAGCCTCATAAGCACCTTGACGGTGGTTTCGCCGACGGGTTCAGGAGGCTCCAGAACGGTAGCCGCAAAGGGTGGTTCCTTCCAGTCTTCTTGCAGCAGAACGGCTTCACCTATTGCCAGGTGGGTTTCTCCTTGGGCGGCAAGCTGCTCACCCTCTAAAACGGCAAACTCCCATTCGCCCTCTTCGTAAATCCAGTAAACTCGCATCGCGCCAGAAGGCAGGGGAACGGGCTCCTGATCCTCGCGGAACCGTTGCAGCCGGTCAGCCAGCCTCACATTAGTGCCTTGAATGATGGCCCGCACCAAAACAGGTATTTCCCTTCCTTCGTTGTCCAGCCGAACCACGGTGGAGACCGTGTTAGCGTTTACGGTCATAACTGAAAGCACGCTGAGCCTGGACGTCTTGAAGCACAGGTCCACTTCTTTGCAGGTAAAGCGAGGGCTGAAATTCCGATACCACCGGTCCGCTATACGCAGCCAGGCTGCTTCGAGTTCAACGGCTAAATCATCGCTCGGCGTACTCAGAACATGTATCTCATCAGGTGTTTCAGGTCGAGAAGTTCCAGGCGTGTGGAAGGAATCCTTGCTTTTGCTCATGAAGTGGTACACGAGGAAAATTACGGCTGCCAACAACAGAGTGCCAAAGAAGATAAACATTACTCCGATCCTGTCAGGTAACGCTGTCCCAAGGTCCTGCACCAAATCAGGGCAGGCCCATTAAACGTTTGGAACTACCTTGATGGAACACGGGTCCCCATTACAATGGACTGCTCTCGAGTATTGAGCGCCATGCTAGCGGGTTATCTCCTGAAGTACCAAGCCCGATGATGGAGACTATCATTCCAGTGATCGCTTCAGGCCGTCCAGCGCCAGGTAGTAGCCGTAGACGCCGAAGCCGTAGACCGAGCCCTTGCAGACGGGCTGAACCGCGGACACGGCCCCCCTGGAGGTGGGGTTGGAGGCGTGGACTTCGATGACCGGGTAGCGGACCTGGGCAATGGCTGCACGAAGCACACCGTTCAAGGAGGTGTAGCCCGCCGGATTGATTACCGCTCCGTCCACGTCGCCGTCGTGACCGGCGTAAAGGGCGTCGGCCACTTCGCCTTCCACGTTGGAGTGGACGAACTCCACGTCCACGCCCAGGCTTTCGGCGTATCCCTTGACCTGCTCGTTAATCTCTTCGAGGGTCATGGGACCGAAAATTTCCACCTGCACCTTGCCCCGCATGTTCATCCCGGCGCCTTGAATTACCAGAATCTTGGCCATTTTATATCCCTCTAACCTATTGCTGAATTTGATGACCCACCTGCCGGCCAGGTCAAGGAGCAGGCCATCGGCCTACCGAATATACCTTCTGCTCCTGCGGCCGGCAACCGGGAATCAGTTACGGGCCTGCCAACTGCAGGAAATTCCGTGAATTGTGAAATTACTCAGCCTGGACTGCCTGGGCTTGGCGGGTCTGGCCCCACGCCAGCGGTGTGAATATGAGGGAAGGCAGCAGCAGTCCCAGGCCTATCAGGGCGTTAACCGTTATTGCCCAGGGTGTGCCAAAGTTTTCGGCCATTAAGCCAATGGCCAGGCCGCCCAGGGGTGTGCCGATTCCAATACAGACACTCATCAGCCCCACCATGCGTCCCCGCATTTCCGGTGGGGCCGCCAGCATGGTTATGGTGCTCTGCATGGTGCCAAATCCCGACTGACCCACCCCGCCCAGGATCAGGATGGCGAATGCCATCATATACCAGGGAGACCAGACAAACAGGATGCCCATGGTCAGGACGGCAATGGAACCAATAAGGAATACAAAACCGTGGCGCTGCAAATCCCTGGTCAAAGCCATGGCGCCGGCCCCGGTAAGCTGGCCAATGCCTTCGGCCGCCACCAGCAAACCGACCAGGGTGGCGCCTACGCCCAGGTTGTTGGCGCCAATGTCGGGGATGAATTGCTGCAGGGGGAAAGCCAACGCGTTCATGATTATTGTTACGTAGAGCATCCCCCATAGGAGCGGTGTAGCGAGGGCATATCGGACTGCGTCGCCCAGGCTGCGCCATACGGGTTCGAAGGTGGCGCTCCTGGCCTTGTTGGGAATCCGCACCCGGGTCATCAAAACCAGGTCGGCCAGGTGAATCAGCAGGATAAGGCTGGCGGCGCCTACAAAGGCCCCGGTTTCCACCGAAACTCCCTGCAGCCAGCCGGAAACCAGGGGGCCGGAGGTATCGATCATGATCCCCCCAAGCAAAGGCCCAATCATCTTGCCGGCGGTGTTGCTGATGGTATCCAGGGAAAGAGCGTTGACCAGCCGGCGCTCACCAACTATGTCCAGGATGCCGGTGCGCCGGGAAGGATCTTCCAGGGACTTGGTCGCTCCCTGAAGGAAAACGGCCGCATAGACATGCCAGGCCTGAATGGCGTCCGCGGCTATCAACGCCAGAAGAGTAGCCGCCACCAGGGTGTTAATGACCTGGGAGGCCATCAATATGCGCCAGCGGTTGAAGCGGTCGGCGATGAATCCGGTGAAGAAGGACAGGGCGGGCCTGGGCAGGTTATTGAAGACCAGGACCAGGCCAAGCTGAAAGGGCGACTGAGTAGCCTGGAGAATCAGCCAGCTTAAGACCAGCAGTTCCATGCGGCGGGACAGTTCCCGCAGGGTACCCACGTACCATATAGCCCGGAACTGCGGGTCACGGAGAACCGAGAATACTGGCGCATCGCGCCGGGGTCCAAGCCTCAAAGTCCCGCCACCTCCCCTTTCCACACTTCAACGGTACGCGGCTTGACAATGATAATCCATCCGGGAATGAATCGACCCATAACGCAATTAGCGAGAATAACGTCAAACGGCCCGATTTCGCCCCGGGAATGCTAACTTGGCCTGTTGTCCCTGGCGCCGATTATGGATAAATCAATACCAGTCCGGTGGAGGGGCATGGGCAATTGCTTTCATCACCCCGCTTGTCGGGCAAATCACGGTCACGAACACCGCACCCGGCTTTCCGAGTGTCCCCGAACTTGTTATACGTTCAACTTGTTGCGTCCTTTAGGCATTAGAACATATAACAATTTCGTAGATATTTGCCAAGATACTTGCACTTTACATCTAATTTTCTCGGAATTTCCCCTTTTGGTTGCATTTTGGGAAATGACAGGTATATATTGTTGCCAATTGGTAGAGGTCAGGTTCGTCCGGGTTGGCTCAGCTACACTGGCACGGTGGCCGTAGTCCCGGCGCCGGCTTACCTGAGGGACCTCTCAAGATCCGTTACCCTAAGGAGGCCCACTGGTGGCACTTTCGGATAAAACCCTGGTATGCGTCGACTGCGGCGCGGAGTTTACTTTTACCGTTGGGGAGCAGGAATTCTTCAATTCTCGGGGGTTTGTCAACGACCCCAAGCGATGCCAGTCTTGCAGGTCTTCCCGCCGTTCGGAAATGCGAGGAGGATTTTCGACCGGTCCCCGCGAGATGTTCCAGATAGAATGTGCGGAGTGCGGCGTTGAAGCCACGGTTCCCTTCCGGCCACGGGGAGATCGGCCCGTGTACTGCAGCGACTGCTTCAGCAGGAACCGCAATACGATGTCCCAGTTCTAGACGCAGGGCGCTTCAAACGGAGGAGAAGGCGCATGCGGCGCCTTCTCCTCCGCCCTACATTTCCTCCCCCTGTTGAGTAAGTTGTTGCGTCGTTGTTTCCTGAATTAGGGCGCACCGGCGATAAAGAGTGGCTTGCCCTTAGCCCATGTCCCCCGCTGACTGTTCCCCGCAGTTGCGGGGCTATTGTTTTCGGAGGGATTCGGGAAAGCGATAGTTGCTGCTCGCAATCCCGCGAACCCAAAGGGCAATGACTATACTCCACCCACAGGCTGCCACCCCGCATAAGCCAGGTCGTCTCCCGCAGCTCGGCCGGTAGCAATACGCGCCCCTTACTTCCGGTTGCGGCTCATCTCGCCCCTCTATAGAATAAATCTGTTGCCCGGCCCGTCCCCATCGCCGGACATCCCGCCCTTTTGACAAAGCCTGCTACTTTTGCTTCCCAAGGACACCCCAATGAACTTTAAAGACCTGCGTGAATTTTCCACATTCCTCGAACAGCGAGGCCAATTGCACCGGATCAAGACACCGGTAAGCTGCGAACTGGAAATGACGGAAATCGCCGACAGGATGGTGAAGGACGGCGGGCCGGCGCTGATGTTCGAGAACGTGGCCGGCTATGACATGCCCGTGCTTATGAACATCTTCTGCTCAGACCAGCGCATGGCGTGGGCGCTGGGAGTGGACAAAGTGGACGACCTG
>JAJEDS010000065.1 GCA_022821365.1 Dehalococcoidia bacterium
CTACTCAGCGCCAAGGAGCGGGCCAAGGCCGAAGCCCTGGCCCAAGTCCAGATCGCAGCCGACTAACCATCTCAGCCGACTAACCATGGTGACATTTTCGCTTTCCATTTAACGGGACAGAATCGCTGGACAACAACACATGGAAGAATGGCTTAACCTAAGCGACTAATTCGCTAATTGCTGCAGCGGCTAGGACCAGTACAGGGATAATTGACATGGCGATCGCGCAAGAAGAGCAGATCGGGCTGGCCCTGTCAGGAGGCGGCTTTCGCGCCAGCCTCTTCCACCTGGGCGGCCTGTGGCGGCTGAACGAAATGGGCAAGCTGGGAGAGGTCGGCGCCATTTCCGCAGTCTCCGCCGGTGCGCTGGTTGCCGCAGTCCTGGCGACTCGCTGGAAGAATCTGGCTTTTCACAAATCCAGGGCCGTCAACTTTAGGGACGAGATTGCCGAGCCGATCCTCCGGCTTTGCAGCCGCAACCTGGACGTAGGCAGCGCCTTTGCCGGTCTGGTAGTGGGCCCCGATGTTCTGGAAAAACATTACGAAGATCTTCTGGTAGGCACGTTGACCCTGGGGCAGCTGCCCAGCCACCCTCACTTCATCTTCAACGCCTGTCACCTGGAAACGGAGAGCAACTGGAGTTTCTCAAGAGCAGGCGTAGACGCTGGCGAAATCGGCATCATAGATGCCGCGGGCGTTCCCCTGGCAAGAGTTCTGGCCGCGTCGTCCGCATTGCCGCCGGCCCTGGCGCCGGTGCGTCTTCAGATACAGCCGAAGCCCTTTGGCGCCGGGTCGCGCACAGGCCCCGGGTCGGGATCCTTGCCCAGGACTGCGACCCTGGCCGATGCCGGCCTCTGCGACGGCCTGGGTCTTCACGCCATCCGGCACATGAAACACCTGCTGGTGTCCGACGGCACCAAGTCCTTCAAGCGAGAGGATATCCCGCCCTGGGAGGTCTGGACCTCCCGCATCACCAACCCCATGCACACGGCGCTGGAGCAGAATCGCCAACTCAGGGTGGACCAGTTGGTGTCGGATCTGGAACGACGGGACAAGCAGGGCGCCTTCTGGGCCCTCAGAACTGATCCCGGGGAAACTGCCAGACAGGCGCCCTTCCCGATAAGCCCTGGGTGGGTCGACTATATGTGCTCGATGAGAACACGCCTTGCCGCTTTTGCCGACGAAGAAAAGAAGCGTCTGGTCAACTGGGGTTACATTCAATGCGACCTGTCGGTCAGAACAACCTACCTTGAGGAACTGCCCGAACCGGAAGCGCTGCCTTTCCCCGAGTACGACTTCTCCCGTGAACCCGAGGGGAAACGGCGGTACGGCAAGGCCAGAGATAACCGGAGACTGAAAGCTCGGGGCCGCCCGGTCTCGGGCTGATCGAACCGCCCCTGCTTTGGAAACTACCGCCATGCAAGCCCTGATCGGCGAAGGCAAGACCTTTATCGGCGTGATTCACCTGCCGCCCCTGCCCGGTTCGCCCCGGTGGGGCGGCGATCTGTCCGCCGTTCTGGAGCAGGCGGACCGGGAGGCGGCAATTCTCACCGAGGGCGGGGCCAACGCCATTATTGTGGAGAACTTCGGCGATGCCCCCTTCCGCATCGGCCGGGTGGAACCGGAAACGGTGGCTGCCATGACCCGGGCGGTGGACCTGGTCTGTCGCTCCACGTCCCTGCCGGTGGGGGTCAACATGCTGCGCAGCGATGCGCTGTCCGCCCTGGCGGTGGCGGTGGCCGGCGGCGCCCAGTTCATCCGCGTCAACATCCATTACGGCACCATGGCCGCCGACGAGGGCCTGGTTACCGGCGAGGCATCGGAAACTTTGCGCCGTCGCCGTCTCATGGATGCCGATCACGTAGCCATACTGGCCGACGTGCTGGTGAAGCATGCCGTACCCCTGGGGGAACCGGACCTGGGCCTGATCGCCCGGGAAACGGCCTACCGGGGCCTGGCCGATGCCCTGATCGTAACTGGGCCGGTCACCGGCCAGCCCGCCGTTGCCGACGACGTGGCCACCGTGCGCCGCGCCGTCCCCGACCGTCCCCTGCTGGTGGGCAGCGGCGTGGACGCCACCAACGCCGCCCGCTTCCTGGCCCACGCCGACGGCGCCATAGTAGGCACCAGCCTGAAACGGGATGGGGCGATTACCAACCCCATAGAACTGGAACGGGTGAGGGCAACGGCGAGGGCCTTCAAGGAAATTGGGTAACTCGGAGCGGCGGCTAAGATTCACCCAGCGCCGCCACCACTTCCGCCGCGCTGGCTACCGTTGCCTGGCGGGGAAAGATCTTCTCCATCAGGAAGTCGTGGACATCCGGGTCGCGGTCGGCGCACCCGTCTTCGACCACCACCAGGCGGTAGTCGGCGTCGGCGCCGTAGCGAACCGTGGACAGTATTACCCCGCTGGTTGCATGGCCCAGCAGCACCAGGGTATCTATGTTCTGCGCGCCCAGGATCATGGCCAGGTCGGTGCCGTGGAGGGCGTTGACCCGGTGCTTGACTATCACCGGTTCCCCTTCCTGGGGCAATACCGAGGGATGTATCAGCGAAACCGGGTCAGCAGGGGGCACTTGCCCCGAAGCCTTGCGCTGGCTGAAAGTCTGGTTGCGGTCGGAAATCTCAGGGAAGCCCGGGCGGAAGTTCACCACGATGTAGGCTACGAAGACGCCGTTGCTGCGAGCCGCCTGCAATACCTCCTGAGCCCGTTGGAAAGTCTGCCGCTCCTGCACCATGGGGTTATCGCCCATGCCCTCTGTATGAAAATCGGCGGCCAGCACTGCTGTCCTGCCCTTGTCCAGGGTTAAATCGGTCATGCGTGGACCTCCCTCTTATCCTGAACTGCCAATCAACGAAGCTGTTCCGGAGTTTAGGCAAGTGAAGCGCCAGCGTCAATTGGGCAACCCCACGGCCCAGGGCAATCGCGTTTTAGTTTTCGCTGTTCTCTCTTTCCTGTCCACGAAGGACACAGAGGACAAGAAGGACCGCCCCTACGGGAGCCTTCGCCGGTTACGCGGGGGTCTCGCCGTAGAGGATGTCGTCGTAGCGGTGGTCCCAGGCCCAGGGGAGCAGGGCCAGGACGATCTGCGGGGCTTCCAGAGACCTTCCCTCGTCAATGCAC
>JAJEDS010000089.1 GCA_022821365.1 Dehalococcoidia bacterium
TCCAGGTCCTCGTACTCCACGTCAATCAGGCCGATGGCCTCCTGGGCGGTGATTTCGTCCTCGGCGGCCACCGCCGCCACCGGCTCGCCGATGTAGTAGACCTTGTCCCGGGCCAGGATGTACCGGTCCTTCAGGGCGCCGGAGCCGAAGCGGATTTCGGGGAAGTCCTCGCCGGTAATGACGGCCCGAACCCCGGGCAGCGCTTCCGCCTTTGAAGTGTCGATCCCGACGATGCGGGCGTGGCTGCGCGTGCTGGGCAAAACCTTGCACATCAGCATACCGGGCAGGTAGACGTCGCCGGCGTAGGTGGCCCGGCCGGTGACCTTTTCCCAGGCGTCCACCCGGGGGTTGTTCTGTTCCAGGACCTCGAAGGTTGTCATCTCGCCTACTCCTTCAGACCTTTGTTGATATTCCCTTCCCCCATCAAGGAGGAAGGTCAGGATGGGTATGAGGGACGCCCACCGTAGGGGCGATTCGCGAATCGCCCTCCCACCCATAGAGTTCCAGCCTATGCCGGTATGACGATTCTGTGCGCCGCCGGAACTGCGACGCTATCGGATGAATCCTGGGAAATGGCTCCCGTATGAGGTTGCTACTCCACCTCAGCCATGCGTTCCGCCGCCAGCAGGATGGCCTCAACCACCTTGGTATAGCCGGTGCAGCGGCACAGGTTGTTGCCGATGGCGAACTTTACCTCTTCGGCCGACGGCTGGGGGTTGTCCTGCAGCAGCCCGACTGCGGCCATAATCAGCCCCTGGGTGCAGTAGCCGCACTGCAGGCCGCCCCGTTCGATGAAGGCCTGCTGGACCGGGTGGAGCGTCTCCGGGGTTGCCAGGCCCTCCACGGTGGTAACCTCGGAACCCTGGGCGCTCAGGGCCAGCACCAGGCAGGAAGTAACGGGCTGGCCGTCCAGGATGACGGTGCAGGCCCCGCAGTCGCCCTCGTCGCACCCCTTCTTGGTGCCGGTCAACTGCAGCTCGTCCCGCAGGGTGTCCAGGAGCGAGTAGTAGGGGGCCACCAGAATCTGTCTCTCGCGGCCATTGATAGTCAGCCGTAGCGGTTGCTTGTTCAACGGAACACCTCCGGGCTTGTTGGGAAATCCGGGGGAGCAGCGGTGGCTAATCTCTGGCTGCCACCCCATCCTGACCTTCCCCCGTCAAGGGGGAAGGGACTATTGCGATGACCTTCCCCGAAAAGCGTTAGGGACTTTTGCGATGATCTTCTCCCATCAAAAGGGGGAAGGGACTTTTGCGATGATCTTCTCCCATCAAGGGGGAAGGAACTATTGAGACGATTTCTGACCGTTAGCCAGGGAGCGAATACAGGTCAGAAGGCGGTCTGTACCGCCAGCCGGCGCTGTTCCTCGAAGGGTACGCGCCGCCCGCCGGCCATGCGCAGGGCGTGCTGCAAGGTGCGGCGGGTCAGGGCTTCCACCATATCCTTGCGGTAGGCGGCGGTGCCCCGCACGTCGTCGATAGGCGTGGCGGCGTGGCGGGCGGCCTCGGCGGCCTGTGCCAGCGCGTCGGGGGACAGTTCGCGCCCCTTCAGCAGGCTCTCGGCCTCGGCGGCCCGGAAGGGGACCGGCCCCACGGCGCCCAGGGCAATGCGGGCGTCGCGGCAGGTAACGCCGTCCTCCTCCAGGGTAATCACCGATGCCACACCCACGGTGGCGATGTCCATGGCGCCCCGGGGACTATGCTTGATGTAGAGCGACCCGGTTCTTGGCGGCGGGGGAGGCAGAACCAACTCGGTCAACAACTCCCCCGGCTGCAGGGCAGTGCGACCGGGGCCTTGGAAAAACTCGGTCAGGGGCAGAATGCGGGCGCCGTCCGGTCCGGTGATGCCGCACTGGGCGTCGAAGGCCAGCAGGGCCGGCAGGGTGTCGCCGGCGGGGGATGCGTTGCAGACGTTGCCGCCCACGGTGGCCAGGTTCCGCACCTGCACGCCGGCGAAGGAAGTGGCCCCGGTGGCCAAAGCCTGGTAGCGGCGGCGCACCTGGGCGTTGGTCTCGATGGCCTGTACCGTGGCCAATGCCCCCAGCCGCAGGCCGTTCTGCGGGCTGTAGGTTATGCGGCCCAGGCCGGAGATTCCCTTGATGTTGACGACGCAGGCCGGCCGCCAGAACCCCTGCCGCCAGCGCACCAGGAAGTCGGTGCTGCCTGCCACCGGCCGGGCCTCCTCGCCGTGACGTTCCAGCAGGGATATGGCGTGACGCAGGTTCCTGGCTTGCAGGAAATCGAACCGCAGCATGATCAACTCCGGTTACAGGATTGCGGGAGATAGGAGGGCCCAAGGATAGTCATACTTACTGAAGAAAGGCCCCTCTGGTCGCCAATTATAGGGTTGGCGGCGGAACGGGGCAACAGTTATCCGCATCGGTGCAGTAGCGGGGCAGTCGCGTTGAGGCAATGCCCTTTGTTAACAATTAGCTGGCATTCGGGTATATTCCCAGGTGAAGGGCGGCGAGATTACAGGGGCCCAGCGCCCTCTTCTAATTTTGCTGCCTTAACCAGGCAACCAGTCAGCTGAGTCTCTCTTGACCTCAAATTTCGAGATTCGTTACTCCAATCACTACTTGACCAGAATAGGGGATCGTCCGTACCTTGAGAGTTGCGGTGAGTTGGTGTTCCAAAGTCCCGATGCCCGATTCTACGACTTATCGAAAGATAACTTTATAGCCGTCAAGAGAATGTACGTTCTCGGGGCTGAGCGCGACGTTGCGTTGGCTTATGATATTCGGGAAAATATTGTAATGTTTGTAAGCATACTTATCCTCAAAGAGAGACAACGGCAGAAAAGAGAGACAACGGCAGAACAGAATGCAGAAGGGAAGGTGGGCGCCTTATGAGCCTGCGAGCGAGCTATGACCCGCAAGTTGACATTCTTTACCTGGCAGAGGAAGGAATAGCTCCGGAAACGGTCGAGGTTTACCCTTGCGTAAGCTTGGAAATAAACCCAACCGGAGCGCTTATCGGGGTGGAAATATCTTGCGCTGTTGAGAGACTGCTAGGTTCGGCCATCGTTGAGCCTATGCTGAACGGTGGCGAGTTCTATAAAGTCACTCTCAAAGGGAGCCTGGCCGATCTGGACGCCCAACTGCGCCCAGCCGACGGATCCGAGCACCTGGACTACATCGAGGCCTGGCCGGATTTGCTGGAAAAGGACCCGGAGGCAGTCAAAACCCTGGAAACCATTCGCCGGGGCATTAGCGCCTTGCTGGAACAAGTTAAAGACGGAACTGCAGTGAGCTAACGCCCAACACCCTCTTGTACGGCGACAACATCCAAGTCCCCCGCGACCATCTCCCCGACGAGTCGGTGGACCTGGTTTAAACGGACCCGACCCTTAAGTCCAACGCATCGAACGCGTCTTGTGGGCCGTCATCGCCATCGGACTCCTCTTTGGCGCCGGCATAATCGGCACCATGCTCACCCTGGTCTTCCGCCTCAGCTGAAGCAGTTTTTGCGCGTCCGTTACAGGCGTAGGGGCGCATCGCGATGCCATCTGTTCCAACAAAGTCGAACTTGTGGAGGCCATCAGGTTCGGTGTGCCTTGCGTTGGGCGTAGCGTGGCGTGCGCTGCAGTATCAGGTCTGGGGGCAGAGATAATAAGTTTTCCGCTGGCAAGTCTGGGACCTGTAT
>JAJEDS010000348.1 GCA_022821365.1 Dehalococcoidia bacterium
ACCAGGTCCAGGGCATCCCTGGTTGGATGCTGGACTGAGCGGCCAAAGTCGCCCACCAGGGCATTTCCGATAAAGGTCAAATACTGGATATGTAAGGGTTTATCCAGGCCCCACTTCTGCTCCATCAGCATAAACTCTTCGGGCCCGGCATCGTCCGGCAGCAGCACGTCCATGGGGTCGCCGGAAATTCGAGCCAGACCGAAGATTATGACGCTGACGGCAAACAGGACTATCAGGCTTTGAAACAAGCGAACAATTATGTATCGTTGCATCGCTATCCTTCAAACGAGATTACGGGTTCCCCGAGAAGGGTGTCAAAGCAGGCTGCCCAACCAGGAGTTTCCGTAGGTAGGATCCTGCTTGGACAGCCAATTCTCCTCTGCTCGGGCGCTACTTCCAGGAAGAGGCCCAAGTTAACTACTTGACAGCCTTCACGTACTCAAAATCGCGCACGCCGAAGACCCCTGGAGTCAGCCATTCTTCGATAAACTTGGGGTTAATCATGAACTCAAAGGGCACCCAGTGCAGCGGAATTGAACAATAGATCTCGTAGCAGTTCTCTCCCATTTCCCGAATCAGGTTGTCCCGATCCTCGGCAGTGGCAGCGACCTCCAGGGCCTCGTACTTCTCGGTGAAGAACGGGGACTCAAAGCGAGGGCTGACCGCACCGCTGTAGTGATACACAAAGATGGCCCTGGTCGGTTCAGTGAAGCTTCCGGTGTGGAGCCAGGCAACGTTGTTGACTTCCTTGGCACGCAACTGGGAGCTGTACACGGCAGTCTCCACCGGCTTGAAGTTCACGTCTATGCCGATCTCGCGCCAGTAGTCGGCTACCAATTCACCTATGTCCAGCATTTCCGGCAGGCCCGGGCGGGGGTAGGAAAGCTGCGTAATCTCAAAGCCGTCGGGGAATCCGGCTTCGGCCAGCAATTCCCTGGCCATCTCCGGGTCGTATCCGTAGTCCGCCTCGAAGGTATCCAGCCAGGAAGGCTGCCAGCCGGGGAACTTGGCGTGGGAGTGAGTCTGCATCATCAACTCGGCCCGGCCGTTAAAGAACACGTCGTTGATTTCCTGGCGGTCTATGGCCCGGTTCATCGCCTCGCGAACCAGGGGCAGGGTCATGGGTTCGCTGGGGTCGTAGTTGGGTTCGTCCGGCAGGTAGTTTCCGCCGAAGAAGCCCACCAGGCGTATGGCCGGGGTGGTCCCCAGGACTACTTCCATACCGCGTGCCAGCGCGCCTACCTGCAAGTCGCGGGGAATCTCCGCCGCCTGCACTTCTTCTGTAACCAGCATTGCCAGCTGGGTCGAGGGCTCGGAAACGAAGAAGATCTGCAACTCCGGGAAATCCGGAGTCTTGCGCCAATGGGTGAATGCAGGAGCTTCATAGCGCAGGTACTGGGCTTCGGCATGCTTGGCAAACTGGAAGGGGCCGGTGCCGATGGGGTCGTTGGCCATAAGCCTGATACCCTCATCATTGGCATCGAAACCGTCCATCACCCCGCCATTCGTGTCCCAGTGGTCCTTGCTGCGGATGACGGTGGTGTAGTTAGTGCTCATGTAGGTGGTCATGATGGGTTCGGGCTTGTTCAAGTGAAGTTCCACCACATGCCCTTCCGGCCCATCGGGCATAACGACCTCTTTCAGCAGGTCCCTCCAGGTGGCGGCCCGGCCGTCAAAGTGGTCATTGCGCCTCTCTTGCCACATGGTGTGCTCAATGTCCTTGGCGGTCATTTCGCCCCAGTCCTTGTGGAACTGGACGCCTTCTCGCAGCCGGAAAGTCCAAACTGTGAAGTCGTCGTTGGCGGACCACTCGGGCGAGAGCATGGGCACCGAATCCGTGTATTGGTCGAACTGGACCAGTCCCTCGAACATCGGCAGAACTATGGGCAGGTCGCCCCTGCCGGCAACAGGATCAGCCAGGTCGCGGGTGGTAGGGCCGCGGGCGATCTGCAAACGTACTACCGCGGGTTCCGCCATGGCCATGGACTCGGTAGAAGCGGCTGGCGCAGGTACGGGAGTGGGCGTGGCTTCCTTGGCTTGCGCGCCAATGGCGCCCTGACCGACTACTGCGCTCACGGTGGCCGCAGGTTGCGCCTCCGCTGCTGCCGGTTGGGCCGACTGGGAAGGTTGAGAAGGTTGCGCCTCAGCCGCGGGGGCTGCGGGCGCCGCCGGCTGGGCCGGCGCGGCCGGCTGAGCGGCGGCCGAACTGCCACTGGCCGGCTGGGCCGGCGCCGGTTCCGGAGCCGATGCGCCGCAAGCAACCAGCGCCAATAGTCCAACGGTCACCAGGCTGTAGATTAACCAACGAGGTGCAAAAATTCCGGACAAGGTCATCGTTCCCTCCACTTGGTTCAATTAGGCCGGAGTCTGTAGTTCTCACGCCATCGAAAAAGCGTCAACTCTTTGCGAATAACAATCACAACTAAACCGCACGACGCCCTATTCTGCAAAGGCATGGCGCGTCTCTTCCCGAACGCCGGCCAGTTCTGGCAAGTCTATTATCGGGTATGGCGAATGTCAAGGAAATTCGTACCTTCTCACATAGGCGGCGTAGGGAGTTGAGGGTGCTACAATTAGCTTGTATTTCTTTATATTCCTATTACCCGGAGAAGGAGGGAGGATGAGTTTGAGGGTGAGAAGGCGCGTCACCAGACGCAAGAGCAATAATCACTTTATTGAGTCGGTAATGGTACCTACCCGGGACGGAATAAGCCTGGCTACCGATGTTCACAGGCCCACGCTGGATGGAAAAATTGTGGAAGAACCCTTGCCGGTGCTGCTGCAGAGAACGCCCTACGACAAGGGTTCGTCTGCCAGGCTGGAGGAGGCGTCCTTCTTCACCAATAGAGGCTACGTTACTGTGGTGCAAGACTGCAGGGGACGGTATGACTCGGAAGGCGGCTTC
>JAJEDS010000364.1 GCA_022821365.1 Dehalococcoidia bacterium
CTCTCACCAAGTCGTTCTCCCGGTGCCCTTCGCAGTCCACCAGGAAATTGTACTGGCCAAGGGACTCCTTGGTAGGGCTTGACTCAATTTTGACCAGATTGATGTTGCGGCTGGCGAAAACTCCCAAGGCGTTGAAGAGGGAGCCCGGCGCGTCCTGGGCGAAGGTGAAACAGAGGGACGTCTTGTCGGCGCCGGTGGGTTCGTGGTCTTTCCACCCCAGGAGAACAAATCTGGTCACGTTGTTAGTAACGTCCTGGATTCCCCGTCCAATTATTTCTGCGCCATACAGGTCGGCCGCCCTTTGTGGCGCAATGGCAGCCGCAATCGTTTCGCTTTCCATCATGTGGTTGACTGCGGCAGAGTTGCTCAGCGACGCGATGGGTTCCGCGCCGGGGAAGTTGTCTTCCAGGAAGTGGCGGCACTGGGCCAGGGACTGAGGATGAGAGTAAATGATGCGCACATCTTCAATGCGGGCGCCCGGCTTAATCATCAGGCAGTGTTGAATGGGAAGAACAACCTCGTGAAAGATGGAGAGGTCAGTTTCGCTGATCAGGTAGTCCAGCGTATAGACCACCGAACCTTCAATGCTGTTCTCTATGGGCACGATCCCCTCGTCCGTCAGGCCCTCGGACACGGCGCGGCACACTGCGGGTATCGTAGGGAAGGGGACCAGTTCGGCCTGGGAATCATAGAGTATAGCTGCTTCTTCGCTGTAGGTACCGGCCGGCCCCAGATATGACAGACGCTTAACCATCACCAAATCCCGGTCAGTATGTCGTATAGATTGCTTTCTTCTTCGGACGTGGTTACTGCAAATAATTCGTCGCGAGCTTCCAGGACCATTTCCGCAATAGGCGCCAGCGGTTTACCGCCTCGTACCACGACGCAAGGAAAGCTTTGACTAAGGGGATTCTGCTCTTCGCTCCCGGGAGCGCTATTGCGGTCCACTCTGATAATCTTCAGTTCGCCCAGAGTCTTGCCTGCTGCCGAAGCGTCATCGGGGATGGTCAAGCTCACCAGGAAGGTGTTCGGGTCGCCAAGGGTGGACAGGTGGTTGAAACTGCTTTCGACGATGGTGCGCTCCAGAATGTCCAGCACCAGGTCCCCCGAGTTTACGACGGAGTCCACACCCAGAATCCGGAACACAGTGTGATTCTTCGTGTCCTTGATTGTGGCGACGGTGCGGTCCACTGAGAAAGCGTGCTTGGCCATCTGGCAGATTACCAGGTTAGTCTCATCCTTATCGGTAACTGCAACCACGGTATCCGCTCGGGTAATGCCCGCCCTTCGCAAGTCCACCAGGTCTGTTCCGTCCCCATGTATAACCACGCTTCCAAGCTCGTCCCACAAGCGCTGGCAGCGCGCCAGGCTCTTCTCCAGGACAACGACCTCATGCTGGGCGACCAGCAATAATTTAGCCAAATGGTACCCGGTGGAGTTGCACCCTACTATAACGACAAACATGGGTGAAGCCTCTACCGGTCCAGAAGTTCCCGGGCGGAACTCAGGAAATCGTGTCCGCCATTCAGGACTTGCACGCCCAGTGTTTCATAGAAGTCCTGCAGTTGAGGATCGGACAACAGGCACATGGTTCTGGGTACGTTGTAGATTGCCGAAGCTATCTGGCAAAGCAGTACGTTCTTGTGGTCGTCTTCCGAGAGGGAGTAGAAAGCTTCTGCGGTGTCAATCCTCCCCTCAATCAGAAAGTCCTGCATAAGGGGATCGGCTATCCAGACTGAATCCGTTTCGGTCTGCCTCCTGATAATGGCAAGGCGGTCTGAATCAGGGTCCATCACCGTGACATGGTGACCGTCATGAACCAGGACCGGAACCAGAACATCTGCCAGGCGTGTGCACCCGTAAATGAGAACTTGCATCAGGTCAGTCCTGTTGTGCGGGACCGGCAGGGCCCGGTTCGCGGGACACTACCACCTGGCATTGGGCGTTCTTAAGGACAAAATCGGTGGTGCTGCCAACGGCCACGGCTGCCGAGGCTTTGCGGTAGGGGGCGCCCAGAACGAGCAGGTTAACCTTGCGCGTACTTGCTTCGAGGACGATGGCCGGCCCCGCGTTTCTGGCGGCGATCATGCCGGCGGAGACGCGGCAACGCTCTCCTTCGGCAATTTTCTCGATCTGCTGGAGGATCCTCTCGCCCTCTTGCAGGTAATTGCTGCCCTCGTGCGATTCGACGGAATACTCCATGGGAATCTCAAAGACATAAATGGCCAGCAGTTCGGAGTGGGTTCGGCGGGCATACTGGCACGACCACTGAAATGCGTGCTTGCTGGCGGAAGTGCCGTTGACGGGTGTCAGGATGCGGGGTCTTTCCTTTTTCAACATTGGAAATCAGCCTAAGCAACAGGTTCGGCGTTTGCGACGGATTGGCCGCGCTCGCTGCCGGTAAAGACCCTGGCCACCTGGTCGCTGGGACCTGCTACCAAGAGAACGTCCCCTGGCACAATGGTCTCGTCCCTGGAAGGATTGAGAATCAGCCGGCGGCCGCGGCGGAGGCCAATCACCGTTATAGGGTTATCTCCCTGATTACCGGCCAACCCCGCTTCCGCCACTGTTTTTCTTACCATGTCGGGGAGGGGACGCACTTTGCTGATCCCCACGTTGTTAAGGACATCCATGTAGTCCAGTATGTCGGGATTGATCTCGAGGTGAGCCAATCTCTTGGCGCTCTCTTCCTCTGGATACACGACCTTCCCGACTCCAACCCGTCCGAGCGCCTCACCGTGCATTCGGGTGGAGGCTCGCGCGACGATCATTGAAATGCCCAGGTCGCGCAGCACCATTGCGACAAGGATGCTGGCCTCTACATTGTCATCGCCCAGGGCCAGGATAACTGCATCGTATTCTTCAAGTCCCAGTTTGTTCAGGGCCTGGTCCGCCGTGGCGTCCACAGTTATCGCGTAGGTCACCTTGCCCAGCATGCTTTGAACTTTGTCCTCGTCGTAGTCAATTACGAGAACGTCGTTGCCCGCCTGGTAAAGTTCCGTGGCCACGGCTGTGCCAAAGCGTCCCAAGCCTATTACGCAGATACGCTTGTACATTTGCTCGGCTCCTTCACCCTATTTTAACCTGTTCCTGGGCATAACGGTACAGCGTCTTGCTCTCGGGCGCCAGAGTCAGCGCCAGACTTAACGGACCAAGCCGCCCTATAAACATGGCGGCAATGAATATAAGCTGTCCCACCGTGCCCAACTGCGGAACGATGCCGGTTGACGAACCGTTGGTGGCGAAGGCGGAGACAGTGTCGAAAAATAGGTCAAGGAACTGTATGTCTCCCGACCTGAGGGCATCGGCTTCCGTAATGGTAAGGACTGGAACCGTTACTACAATGAAGACCATGGCCAGGGCGGCCACGGCCACGGCGCGAAACACCTGGGTCTGAGGTATTTCGCGACCGAAGGCCTCGGCCTGTTGCCGAGTTCGTATGAAGGATACTACCGTGACGAACAGCACCATGAAGGTGTTAATCTTGATTCCCCCGGCCACAGAGGCAGATGCGCCACCGATCAGCATGAGGAAAGTAAATACCAGCTTGATGAAGTCTTCGGCGGCGCCGAAGTCGGCTATTATGAATCCGGCCGTCCTGCCGCTGACGGAGTGAAAAATCGCTGTCCCGGCTTGATGTCCAAAGCTGACACCATCCTGGCCGCCGGCGGCAATAAAGCCGGCAAGAAAATAGGTCAGGAATCCAGTTCCCCACAGTAAGACACTGCCAAGAAGCACCAGCTTGGTGTCCAGGGAGAAACGCACTGCGCGTTTCTTCTTCCAGATGTCTTCCATAACCGAGTAGCCGACACTGCCAAGAATTATCAGTAGGACCATAACCGCCTGGATTAACCACTGGTTGTCCAGGATAGCCAGGGAACGGGAATCTGACACTTCAGGCAATATGGAAAAGCCCGCGTTGTTAAATGAAGAGACTGAGAGGAACGCCGACTGCCAAAGGGACTCGATGATTCCGAAGCCGGTAATCTCCTGAATCTGTGGGAAGAGGATCAGGGTTCCTGTCAAATAAAATATGAAGGCAACGATTACGACATTGCGTGTAGTCCGCCCCAAACCACCCAAATTTCTGTGGTCCTCTCCCATCGTTTCCAGGAGGGCCAGTTGATGGGCAATGCTGGTCCTGTGCCTCCCGATTAGTTCCAGGATGAAGGTGGCTCCCACCATGAATCCCAGGCCCCCCACCAGCATGAGCAGGAAAATCACGACCTGACCGAAATAGCTCCAGTGCTGGGTGGTGCTTGCTGCGGTGTGGCCGGTTACCGTGACAGCGGAAGTCGCGGTGAAAAGGGCCAGGAGGAGGGAGGTGGACCGGCCTTCAGAGTCGGAAAAGGGCAGAAAGAGAAGAATAGTTCCCAGGACGATGAGGCCAGTGAACCCGTATATGATTATAAACTGGGGAGTGAAAATCCGCCGGCGCCGCCGAATCGGTGGTTCCTGGATAACCCTGGGCTCCAGTTCGGAGGCCCTGGGCAATCGGATTATAGTGTCGTGAGGGTGTCGGGGAGGATTCGGTCTCACCTAAATTCTCGACGCGGCCGGCAGAAAGACAGCAAAGCAATGCCCTTATTGCCTATCATCCTTCCGGTTGCGCTTGGCTGGGAGTGATTTCGATTCTAGGTTGCCACAATGTAAGTGTCAATTGGCAGAAGGACAGCAGCCCGACGGCGCTTCATATTGGGGCGAGAGATTTGACACACATGGGATTTCTGATGGCTTAAGGAACCTGTGGGGAAGGCACGGAGGTTGACAGTTTAACTGTCTCGCCAGCTTTAGGCAGTTGCCATGCATCCAGCGTCCCAGACTTGCCTGGCCCGGCGACCGGCCTGGTTCTGTGCTAATATATGTGCCAGCCGCTCGATCCGAGGTGACAAGACATGACCTCCGCGCCCCGACAGGTAGAACTCCGGTTCAATCCGGTGGAGATTGACCGGAAGTGGCAGGAACGCTGGGCAAAGGACAACCTTTACCATGTGGACGACAATGACTCCCGTCCCAAGTGGTATGACCTTACCATGTATCCTTATCCCTCAGGAGACTTGCACATCGGGCACTGGTATGCGATGGCGCCATCGGACTGCCACGCCCGATTCAGGCGGATGCAGGGTTACAACGTGCTGCATCCCATCGGGTTCGATGCCTTTGGCCTTCCAGCGGAAAATGCCGCCATCAGCCGGGGCATTCACCCCTACAGCTGGACCATGAGCAACATCGAAAACATGCGGGAGCAGCTGCGGTCCATCGGGGCCATTTACGACTGGGACAGGGAGGTAATCTGCTGCCTTCCCGAGTACTACCGGTGGAACCAGTGGTTCTTTCTGAAATTCCTTGAACATGGACTGGCTTATCGGGCCAAGGCGCCGGTCGTCTGGTGCCCTTCCTGCCAGACCGTGCTGGCTAACGAGCAGGTCCTTAACGGAAGCTGCGAGCGGTGCAATACGGTGGTAACCCGTCGGGACCTGGAGCAGTGGTTCCTAAGGATTACGGACTACGCCGATGAACTGCTGGACTTTAGCGGCCTGCTGGACTGGCCCGAAAAGATCCTGATGATGCAGCGAAACTGGATTGGCCGCAGCGAAGGCGTGGAAATCAGTTTCGACATTTCTCACGCCGGACTGGAAGAGAAGGAAATTCGCACCTTCACCACCCGCATCGACACCATTTTCGGCGTAACCTTTATGGTGCTGGCCCCGGAGCATCCCCTGGTGGCCCGGTTGACCACGGAGGAACAGCGGGAACAGGTAGAAGCTTACGTCAACCAGGCCCGACAGACCTCTGAAATTGAACGCCTTTCGACGGAAAAGGAGAAAACGGGAGTGCCTCTCGGCACTTACGCTGTTAACCGCCTGAGTGGCGAACGGGTGCCCATATACACTGCTGACTACGTGCTGACTACCTACGGTACCGGCGCCGTGATGGGCGTGCCCGCTCACGACGAGCGAGACTACATGTTTGCCCGCAAGTACGGCCTGCCCGTGCGCATGGTTATTGCTCCTTTGGATTGGGATGGCAAGGAACCGGCTGAGGCCCACACCGGTCTTGGCTTTATGACCAACTCGGGTAAGTACGACGGAATGACGGATGACGAGGGCAAGGCAGCCATCGCAGACGACGTGGAAATAAATGGCTGGGGTCACCGGACCACGTCCTATCGATTGCGGGACTGGCTGATCTCCCGCCAGCGTTACTGGGGCACGCCCATTCCGGTTGTGTACTGTGATGGCTGCGGCGCCGTCGCCGTGCCGGAAGACCAATTGCCGGTGCTGCTGCCTGAGGACGCTGAGTTCAAGCCCACCGGGGAATCCCCGCTGGTCGAGCACGAGGCTTTCCGAAACACAACCTGTCCCACCTGCGGGGGGCCGGCGCTTCGGGAGACCGATACCATGGACACTTTTGTAGACTCGTCCTGGTATATGCTCCGTTACACGGGTCCAAAATACGATGAAGGTGCCTTTGACCCGGATGTGTTGAAGCACTGGCTGCCCGTGGACCAGTACACGGGCGGGGCCGAACACGCGGTCATGCACCTTCTTTATTCCCGCTTCTTCATCAAGGCCATGCGTGATATTGGCATGGTGGACTTTGACGAGCCTTTCCTGCGCTTGTTCAATCAAGGCGTTATTTTGGGTTCCGACCACGAGAAGATGAGCAAGAGCCGCGGAAACGTGGTTAACCCGGACGATGTGGTGGGAGTAATGGGCGCCGACGCTGTCCGCTGCTTCCTGATGTTCATTGGGCCCTGGGACCAGGGCGGCCCCTGGAGCGACGTGGGCATCAACGGCGTGGCCCGCTGGTTGAACCGGGTGTGGGCGCTGGTAGAACGTAATCCGGATGATCTGGCTACGGGGCAGGCGGACCCCCAGGCCGTGCGGGAAACTATCCGGGTGTTGCATCAGACAATGCGCAAGTGCCACGGGGACCTGGACCGGTTCAAATTCAACACCGCCATCGCGGCGTTGATGGAACTGGTCAACCACTTGAGCAAGGTGTGGGCCGAGGCCACGGTGGACCCGGACACCTGGCGCGAATGTATCGAAAAGTTCCTGCTTATGCTCGCGCCCATCGCGCCCCACATTTCTGAGGAACTCTGGGAAAGGACGGGTCACTCTTACAGCATCCACCAACAGCGCTACCCGGAATGGGATGAAGACCTGGCGGCTGACGAGACTATCACCCTGGTCGTGCAGGTGAACGGCAGGGTACGGGACAGGATAGAAGTGCCCGCCAACATTGACGAGTCAACAGCCAACGAACTGGCCCTGGCCAGCGAAAAGGTCCAGCCTTACACCGAAGGCAAGGTGGTAGACAAGGCAATCTACGTGCCAGGTCGCCTGGTGAACGTGGTGGTGGTGTAGGGACGCGCCGATGACCCTGGTCCAAAAATATGCGCTGCTGCCGGAAGAGATCGACCGGGAGAGCCTGAAGATGGTCGAGGCTGACTTGCCTCCGGGGCTGGAGCTGGAGCCGCGGGAGCACTACGTCCTTTGTCGAATAGTTAGGGCTGAAGGAGACCCTGCCATAGCCGAATCGGTCCGTTTTGGTGGCGATTCCATCGACCGGGGAATTGAAGCCATTAGCGCCGGCATTAACATAGTTACCGACGTTAGAATGGTGGAGATGGGCATATCCAGGGCCCTGTTGAGCCGGAGAGCCCTTGGCACGAGGTGCCTGATTGACACCCCCGAGGTTGCCGCAAGGGCCCAGAGAGAGGGCACAACCCGCTCGGTGGCGGCGGTGCGTGAGCTGGCTCCTCACATCGACGGCGCGGTGGTGGCCGTAGGCAACGCCCCGACGGCATTGCTGGCGCTACTGGACTTGGTGGATGCTGGAGAGGTTGCGCCCGCGCTGGTGGTGGGAATGCCTGTGGGTTTCGTTGCTTGTCCCGAGTCCAAGGAAGAACTGGTCAAACGGGATATACCCTACATTACAATTATGGGTCGCCGGGGTGGCAGTTCGGCTGCGGCGGCGACAATTAATGCCCTGTTGGAACTGGCTGGCGCCGCCTAGTGTATTCTCCGGTGCTGTAGGGTTAGGGCGTAGCCCCAGGGCGCATTATGATGGAGCGAGAAGGAATTGGTGAATAACGCCGGGTCGTCTTGGGGAGTAATACTGCTGGGGCATGGAAGCCAGCGCGGCTCCAGTCCCATGGAGTGTGCCTGCGCCTGGCAACAGCCTGCTTCTGAAGCCACCGGGCAGGGAAACAACGGGGGTTCAGTAGTTGACCTGCCAGGTTGGCCGGCCTGGTGCCGGCAGTGTCCCAGCACGCCCCAGGGTCTGGGTGAAGTGGCCGATCGCCTTCAGGCCAGGTTGGGGCAGGATCGCGCCCAGGTAGTTCTGTCGTGCCTTGAGTTCATTGAACCTTTCCCTGATGAGGCGGTTAGAATGCTGTCACAACAAGGAAGGAAACGCGTCGTTGTTCTTCCTTACTTGCTGGGCAACGGAAAGCACGCCACTGTTGAAATGGACGAAATGCTGGACGAAGTGCGGGCCCAGTCTCCTGAAGTGGAACTGGTGCTGGCCGACGGATTGGGGTCTGACCCCAGGCTGGCCGACTTGATTGTAGAGCGTATCGAAGACATGGGAGACGCCGCTCCGGTCCCAGGTAAGGGACAGTCGGTGGGTATTATGCTGGTTAAGGCCGGCACGCGCACCCAGTACGACGATTGTCTTTGGCTGGCAGAACTTGGCCAGATGGTGGAGGCAAGAATGGGCGAAGGGTATGCCGTAGACGTGGCCCAGTCTCACTACGGCGATCCGACGATGGAGTTCGCCGCCGCACGGCTTATAGTGGAACGGGGAGTTACCTCTCTCATCTGCGTTCCCTACATTTTCTTCCCGGGATTGATATTAACCCGGAATGTGGTTGGTACGCTGAACCGACTTAAGGAAACTTACCCCGCAGTCAATATGACGGTTGCCCCGCCACTGGGGGTGGACGACAGGTTGATCGAAGTGGCTGTCGACCGGGTCTACCAGGCATGGGGCGAAGGCTGACCAGGCACAGCAGGATGGAATCTTTGCTTGTTCGCCCTAGTGAACGCACCGCACCCGATTACAGGCAAGCTGAATGGCCGAAAAGTCCGACCAAAACTCAATAACGGACCGAGAACGCCCTGAAAGCGACTACAGCCGGCAGACTGTCCGTCGCCGGGAACTTCGCACGGGCTATACGACCGGTTCCTGCGCGGCCGCGGCTTCCAAGGCTGCAGTCCATGCTTTGCTGTCAGGTACCGACGTTACCGACGTCACCATTCACCTGCCGGTGGGACGCGACGTAACTTTCCAGGTCCACCGCTGCCAGCGAGATGAGAGCGGCGAGCGGGTAACCTGCTCGGTGATCAAGGATGGTGGCGACGACCCGGACGTCACCCATGGCGCCGAGATTTGTGCAACGGTGTGGCGAGACCCGGATTCCCGATCGATGGGAGTCCGATTAATGGGTGGTCCCGGCGTGGGCACCGTTACCCGCCCAGGAACAGGTATTGAGGTAGGGGAGCCGGCCGTGACCAGGGTGCCGCGCCGGATGATTGCTGAGTCGGTAGCCCAGGCTGCCGTGGACAATGGACTGGACCCGGAAGCGGGATTTGTAGTCCAGGTGTCGGTGCCGGGCGGAGAGGAAATTGCCCTGAAGACCACCAATTCCCGGCTGGGCGTGCTGAACGGAATATCCATCCTGGGCAGTACGGGCGTAGTGCAGCCCTTCTCCACGGCGGCCTTGCGAGCCAGCGTACACCTGGCCATTGATGTGGCTGCGACCAACGACCTGTCCCACCTGGTTTTGTCCACCGGTACTCGCAGCGAGGAATACGCCCGCAACCACCTGGACTTGCCTGATATGGCCTACATTGAGGCTGGAATCTTCAGCGGGCCGGCGATGAAGCGGTGCGTTATGCGAAACGTGCGCCGCGCCGCCCACGTGGGGATGGTTGGCAAGCTCTCCAAGATGGCAATGGGATATTTCGTTACTCACGTTGCCGGCAACCAGGTTGATACCGACTTCCTCGCCCAGTTGGCGGCCGAGTGCGGGGCGCCGGAAGACTTGCAGGACGAAATTCGGCAGGCCAGCAGCGCGCGTCACTTCCAGGAAATTGCCCAGGCCAACGGCTTGCTGGAAGTCTTTCCCTTGATGTGCCGGATGGTGTGCGACGAGAGCCGGAGGCAACTGGGTGACGATGCCGATGCCCTGATTGTGGATGTGCTTTGCTTCGACTTTGAGGGTAACCTGCTGGGTCACGCTTCCACGTCACCCGAAGGAGTGCCCCTGGTGGCCGGGGCGGGAGCTTGAGGGATGGCGGAGGGGGGACCTGTCAGAGCCGGGGATTCAGCCGTCGAAGTTTCTGAGTCCGAGTCATCACTGGAAATCAGGCCTCTGGGCCTGCGCGACGAAGATTTTGAGCAACGGCGACCACTGAGGGGCCAGATAACGAAGCGGGAAGTCCGCGCCTTCAGCCTGTATTGCCTGGGTCTGCGACCAGAGAGCATAGTGTGGGACATTGGAGCGGGAACAGGTTCGATTTCCGTGGAGGCCGGCGTAATCGCCCACCGGGGCAGGGTTTTCGCCATCGAACGCGATGAGGCCAGCTTGCCCCTGCTGAAGGATAACGTGGCCCGATATGGCAGCGGCAACGTCGAAGTTATCGCCGGCGCTGCACCGGGGGCGTTCACGGCTTTACCCGACCCGGACTCGGTTTTCCTGGGTGGCAGCGGCGGCAATCTGCCGGAAATATTGGAACAAAGTGCAACCAGGCTGCGAAGGGGCGGGCGTATAGTCGCCAATTTCGCGACGCTGGAAAGGACCAACGAAACGTATCAATGGTTTCTGAAGCGGGGATTTCTCGCCGAGATAAGTATGATCAACGCGGCCCGCAGTCGGCCCATGCCCGATGGTTCGGTCCGGTTGGAAGCCTTGAATCCCGTGTTCATTATTGGCGCGTGGGGGAAGGGTCCGTCTTCGGAGGACTGGGCTGATGAGCGAAGAATCGATTAATCCCGACTACGGCTGCCTGTACGGTGTCGGAGTTGGGCCCGGCGACCCGGAACTGGTAACACTTAAAGCCCAGCGTATCCTGGCGGCGGTGCCAATTATCTGCGCACCCCATGCGGATACCAGCGGGGACAGCTTTGCGCTGACCATAGCCCGCCAGTATATTGACACGGACCGCCAGGAACTGCTGCGTTTCGGGTTTCCCACCGACGACGCCGAGGCGGCCTCCCGAGTGTGGGAAACGGCGGCGGAGTCTCTGGCGGAACGGCTTAAGGGCGGCCAGGATGTGGCCTTCATTACCGAAGGCGACCCCATGCTGTTCAGCACCTTTTCCTACATCCTGGAAAGCATTCGCGAAAACCATCCGGACATTGCCGTGGAGATCATCCCCGGGGTGTCGTCGGTTATGGCCGCGGCGGCCCGCGCCAGCGTACCCTTGGTTACCCATGGTCAGCGACTGGCTATTTTGCCGGCTGTCTATGGCATCGACGATCTGCGGGAAGCCATCGCCAACTACGACACAATCGTCCTGATGAAAGTTAACCGGGTGCTGCTGGACGCCCTTG
>JAJEDS010000259.1 GCA_022821365.1 Dehalococcoidia bacterium
GCCAGGGCACATATAGCCTGTTGAAGACCTCGCCGTCAATTGAGAGCTGGGCGTACCCCATTCCGAGTTCATGGCCTTGCCCCTCCAATTGGGGAAATTTAAACCCGCTCGGCACAACCTGCAGGTTGTATCCGCCCAGCAAGTCCTCGTGAACGTTCACCCTCAGGGACATGGGCGCCTCGGCCTCGACGGAAGCCATCGTTGGTGCCGTATCCTGTTGGCGCACGGATGTAACTTCGGGAATGGTAGCCATGATTGATGATTCCAGTAGCTCCCCCTGCCAGGTTAACTCGCTGTGATCGTTGCTGTTCAGATTGACCTTGATTTCCCTGGTGCCGGGTTCCAGCGCCGGAATGTAGTGATAATTGCCGTAAACCCGGCTCAGTTTGACCCCATCGGCGTAAATATGGGCGTGGCCCGCCCCGTCGCTGTTGACCTGGTTCACTTCCTCCGGCGCCCAGCGCCAGCCTTCCGTGTAAATGGCAACGTGGACGCCACCGTCACCATCCACTTCCGCGGCAATGTCCATGCTTACCGGCACCGCCGATTCTGCGGGGCCATGCTCCATCTCCCCGTGTTCCATCGTGGTTCCCGAAGACATTCCGGACGTCCCCGGGTCGCCTGCCGCTTCGTTCATTTCAACCATGGACGCTTCAGCGACGTTGCCGCCCTGGGCCGGTCCCGCTGCCATTCCACCCGTCGGCTCGGCAACCCCGTGAAAATTCATGCGGAAGCGGCCGGTAGCGTTGGCCACGAACTGGAACTGGGTGACTTCTCCCACAACTGCTTCCTGTTGGAGGTCGTAACCGTGGATGTGGAAGCTGCCGGGGCGGTCGGTCTCCAGGTTCAGGGTGACCTTGTCGCCCTGTTTCACCCGGATAGTCTCGGGGGTCATGGCGTCGTTGAAGAAGCTCACCGCCACCACCGACTCAGTGCCCACTTCGGCAGGTTCCGTCTCGGCGGCGGCAGAAGGCTCACCTGGCGCCGGGGCGCTGGCGCCGCACGCCACCGCCAGCAATAGGGCGGGAACCGCCAGGGCCAGTACAAGAAATGACTTGCTCTTCTTGAAGAAACGCATGATAACTCCTGAAAGGACTAACAGATTTGCACTTACGGGAAAACCGCCCTCCAGGGGCCGCAATCCGGCTAAATGGGATTCGGATTCAGTGCAAAACCCGACGTACAGCCTTGGGATAAGGCAAACACATTCAGGGAGCTATGCCGTAGGTGGCTTGCGGGGGGGAGCTACATGGACGCCCGTGCGCGGCAGTTCGGCGCCGCGGTAGGCCGCCAGCAGAGGATGGTCGCCGGGGTCGGGGAAGGTCAGGGAGTCGGTGGAAGGTCCCGTGGGGGATGAAACAGGGCCGCTGCCGGCCCCGTCAAAGCCCGAAAAGTAAGCAACACCCTCGGGGCCGCTGCGGCCGTCCGAGTAGTCCGCTGCCGGCAGGTGGCCGTGGTCGCCGCTGGTTTCATAAATGTGGACGTGAAAGCCCGCTTCTCCCGGCGCCCCGCCAAGAAAGACGTGGCCATGGTTATGCTGCCACTCCGCATAGTGATGGTCCAGCAACGGCCCCACCACGGGCAGAAGCAGCGCATACAGGGCGATTACAATTGCGGGTTTAAGCAATTGCGACATGTAGCTCTGGCCGCGACCAGGTCACTTCCTTAATTCCGCCTGGCCGGCTTCACCTGATGTTCCTGCTAGGCGTTGGCCCGCCGTCGGCGCAGTCCCGCCCTGATCCGGTCATAGGTCCAGACTCCCACGGCGACGACGGCCACCGCAATCGCGGCCACCAGGATCAGGTTGATAGGCTGGCCCGCCCGGACTTCCATGGGCACCTGGATGGTCTCATCACCCAGTTCGGTTATAACGTTGATGGTCACCCGCCACGGGCCCGGCGCGCTGAAGGGCAGGGTAGTCTCGAAGAACTGGGGAAGAACATCATTATCGGCGGCTATGGGGCCAAACCTGTTGACCGTTTCAGGCCCTGCCGCCGAAATGTTGACCTCAGCCTCGGTAAGCGTCTCCTCCGATTCCAGGGCAACTACGCGCAGGCTCAGGTGGGTGTTGTTAACGACAGCCCTGGCGGGCAATATGGAGACTTCAAACCGGTAGGGCCCTTGCTCATGGATTGCGACAAGGGTTGCTTTGCCGTTGGCTTGCGCAACACCCATGTCCAGCGAACCAACGCCCAGGAGCGCCGCCGAGAGCAATGCAAAAAACCAGGGTAGCCATTTATTGCCGTTGGATGGGAACCGCAAATCAAAATTCCGAATAATGCAGGAGTCGAATTATCTTAACACGCCCCTTATCTGGTAACAATGCCATACCTGGCAACTATCTGCCCGCGCCCATCTGCTACGCCGGAATGTCCCCAACGGTTTGCCGTCCTTCCGCAGCCGTCATTCCGTATCCCCAGCCTCTTCCTGGCGCAGATGAAGGCGGGCAAGCCGGATTTCTTCGTAGCTGAAATCCGGCCCCAGGTACTCCCTGACCGGCTTAAGATATTCCTGACCACAGATGTCAAAGGCGTCCCGAATGCTTTGCAACCTCGCCGCCTCGGGCAAGAGGCGCTCCAGGGGCAATTCCCGCCCCTGTGATGCCATTCGTTCTATCTGGCCGATGATAGTTGTTTCGGCCAGGCCCCGTTCCCGGGCTATCTGGCCGATGTCCAGGCCCCGGAACAGCAATGCCAAAGTCTGCTCGTAGGTATCGCTCCGCCGTCCCTCCCGCCTTTCCCTGCGGCTTTCCCGATCCACTGAGGCGGTTCCTGTCGACGACGCCGTCTCCACCGTACGATCAGCGATATTCCTGGGCTCAGCGTAGCTCCGAATGGCGGCAACGAATCGCTCCCCATACTGCTCCAGCTTCGCCTTACCCACGCCGGGCACCTGGGCGAAATTCTCCAGGGACTGGGGAAAGGCCACCGCCATGTACCGCAGGGACACGTCGCCGAACACTACGAAGGGCGGCACCTCCTGCTGGTCGGCCAGGTCTCGCCGCAGCGTCCTCAGTTCCGCGAACAACTCCTGGTCGTATTCGGCAGTCGCCGGGGTCGACATATTCCTTTCCCCTATACCACGGGTTGACGTCCCTCGACGGCCTTCGTCGGCGCCTGCCTTCAGCCGGGGCAGGGATAGTTCCACCCTTCGCGTGAGAAAATCTCTGCCCCGCGGGGAAACCGAAAAGGTAGCAAACTCCCCGTCATTCCGCGCCAGCAGTCCCCTGGCCTGCAGGTGGCCCATCACCTCCCTGAGTTGGTCCTCAGTGTAGTCCCTGGCAATCCCGTAGACACTCAATCGGTCGTGGCCCAGCTCCAGCAGTCTCTTTTCCCGGCTTCCCCGCAGCACTCTTGCGACGTGCAGCGCTCCAAACCGTTCGCCCGTCCTTATCACCGCCGACAGGGTTTTCTGGGCTATCTCGGTTGCATCGAACTCCTCTCCCGCAGCCAGGCACACATCGCATGCGCCGCAATTGTCCCGCGGCAATTCTTCACCGAAATACCCCAGTAGGGACTTGCGTCTGCAAACAGGAATCTCGGCAAACTCCACCATTTGCGAGAGTTTCTGACGCGCGTTCTGCTGTTCCTGCGGGTCTTCCAGTGGGTTTATGAAGTAGTCCTGCTTGGCCCGATCGGCGCGGGAGTAGAACAGCACGCAGTCGCTGGGCAGCCCGTCCCTTCCCGCCCTGCCCGTTTCCTGGTAATAGCCCTCCAGCGACTTGGGCAGAGAGTGGTGCACCACCAGCCTGATGTCCGGCTTGTCTATTCCCATTCCAAAGGCGATGGTCGCCACGATAATGGGCGCCCGGTCCCGGATGAAGTCCTCCTGGGTGCGGCGCCGGATTTCCGGTTCAAGCCCTGCGTGATATGGCCGGGCCAGCAGCCCCCGCTCGTTCAGGTCTTCCGCCAACTCCTCCGTCTCCCGACGTGAGAAGCAGTAGATGATGGTGGACTCCCCGTTGTGGCCGTTAAGCAAAGACAGCAGCTTGCTCCAATACCCCTCCTTGGTCTCCACCGAATACGTCAAATTGGCCCGGTCGAAACTGGACAGGAATATCCGGCCCCCCTGCAGGCCCAACTGGTCAACAATATCGTCCCGTACCCGTGCCGTGGCAGTGGCCGTCAAGGCAATGACTGGCACTTGGGGAAAGTCGCCCCGCAACTGGCGCAGGTTACGGTAGTCCGGGCGGAACTCGTGGCCCCACTCGGATATGCAGTGGGCCTCGTCCACCGCTATCAGGCTCAGATCAATTCCTTGCAGGAAACGCTTGAAACCAGGTACTGCCAGGCGTTCCGGGGCCACGTAGAGAATCTTGACCCTGCCCCGGCTGGCCTGGGCCTGCGCCAGTTCAATTTCCGAAGCGGTGATGGAACTGTTGATGAAACGGGCCGCCACGCCGTTGGCATTCAGCCCATCCACCTGGTCCTTCATCAGGGCAATCAGCGGCGAAACCACCAGGGTTATCCCCGGCAGGCAAATGGCTGGCAACTGGTAGCACAGGGATTTCCCGCCCCCAGTCGGCATCAGCGCCAGTCCGTCCTTCCCTGCCAGGACGTGCGAGATTATTTCCTCCTGCAGGGGAAGAAAGCTGTCATAGCCAAAATGGGTTTTCAGTACTTCCTGTGGGGAAGGCTTTTTACTTAACTCCAAGGTTCGCCCTCGAAAAGTTGGTCAAGACTCGGCGGCCTGGCAGGGCCATAATAAGCCTTCCACGCCTACCGGGAAAGATACTCGCCAGCCGAGGTATTCCTGCGCCCCCTACCGAGTTTGTTGTCGACGATCGTTACTTTGTGGGCAGGTCTGCTTCATCTGCGGAAGGCACGTCAGGTTGAACTCAACCCATAGTTGCGCTACACTACGCCTCACGGTCTCCGGCTTCGTCCGGCGAACGTTATACGAGGAAACTGAAGGTGAAATCGATGCCCGGTGCAGAATTTGGCAAGGTAGAAGTCGACATCGTCTATTGCGTGCCTTGAGGCTATCACGCAGTTGCCATGTGGCTGGCGACAGAGTTTCTCAAGTACCAGAACCCCGGCGATATCGCCATCAAGCTGACCCCCTCCGACAAGGGCAGGCTGGAAGTTTACCTGGACGGTGAGAAGATATTTGACCGTATGGACGAGGACGGCGTTTACCCCAACCTGTCCCGCGCCAACGAACTGAAAATGGACATCGACGAGAAGATCTTCCAGGTGGACGAGGCGATAGCCAACGCCTGATCCCTTCCAACCCGGGCCTCAGGGGCCCCGGCCGTTGTTGCGCTGTCAGAAGCAGCCCAGGCCTCCCAGTCGGGGCTGTTTCTCTTTGCCCAGGCTGGAAACTGCGGGGAATGGACGGCTCCAGCAGCCCCGGAAGGTCGAATACGAGAACTTTTGTAGTTGAATGGAGAGTTTATTTTGGCTAATTCGGAACACCTGGCTGCGGCCCGCAAGGGTCGCGGCGCCCTGATCCAGTGGCTGGAAAACCACCCGGACACGTCATTAGATTTGTCCGGCGCAGACCTTTCCGGTGTTGACCTGTCCGGCGTGAGGATGCGTAACGTCAACCTGGAAGGCGCTAACCTGAGTGGTTGCAAACTGGCCCGCGCCAGCATGCCCGGCGCCAACCTGGCCGGCGCTAACCTGGAGGGCGCCGACCTGGGACGAGCCGGCCTGACCGGATCCGACCTTTCCGGGGCCAACCTCGCCAACGTCAACATGTTCTGGGCCGACGCCAAGCAGTCCAACCTCAATGGTACGGTCCTGCGCGCTTCCCACTTAATGCGGACCTGTTTTATGAACGCCGACTTGACCGGCGCCGATTTCAGTCAGGCCACCATGATCGAGGCCGACCTGCGCAGCGCCAACATGACCGCCGCCGGCTTCCAGGCCGCCAACATGAACGGCGCCGACCTCAGCCGAGCCACCATGGCAGGCGCCGACTTTACCCTCGCTAAAATCCGTGACTCCCTGTGGATTATGGCCGACATGAGAGGGGCCAGATTCGACAAGGCCAGCCTCCACCGCTCCGACCTTAACATGGCCAAGTACGACGAGACCACTCTCTTCCCCGTTGGCTTCGATCCCAACGATACGGGCTACAAGGATGTGATGGACTAGGCCGCTTATACCGGCACAAGCCCACAATCCCTCCCAAAAATATAGCGGGGGACAGGCATTGCGTCTGTCCCCCGCTCCGTTGGCTGCACGTCGCTTCTACCGAATCGGTATTGGCCGTTCCGCCTTGTGCTTCTCGATGGTCTCCGTGTCCCAGAAGCGGGAGAAGTTCAGGGCCCGTGGGCAGTGGCCGTAAGCCTCGTCCACCTCGATGATGATGCCCTGCAGGTGGTAGCCCCGCTCGTCCGGCTCGTACAGCGAGACCTCCACGTCCTTCTGATTTAGTTCCTCCTGGTTGACGATGCTAACCGTGCCATTAACCCGGACCGTGTCGTTCACGCCTGGAATCAAGAATATCAGGCCCACGTGAGGATTCTCGTCCATGTTCAGGAAAGACTGGAACAGCCTGTTTCCCGCCACGTCGGGCAGCACCAGGTGGCGGTCGTCCAGTACCTTGACGAACCCGGGCTTGCCGCCCTTGGGTGAGGCGTCGCAGTTGCCCTGGCTGTCGGCGGTGGCCATCACCACGAAGGGAGACTGGCGAATGAACTCCTGCACGAACCCGGTCATGTAGTTCACGACTTTGGTCTTGGCCCGTCCATTGGGATCGGGCGCGCCGAATACGGAAGTGAACCGGTTTTCGTCCGTGATGGGATACTGTGTCTGTGCCTGGCTGGTGGT
>JAJEDS010000310.1 GCA_022821365.1 Dehalococcoidia bacterium
CTGATGTCCCAGCCCAGGCCCGAGCGGTCCATCTACAACGCCGGCCACTGGTCCATGGACGACATCGCTCCGCAGGCCAGGAACCACCTGACCAGAGGGGTGTACAACCCGGCCCCGCCGCAGGGGTAAGAAACAGTTGCAATTTTCGGTTGCACAACAAAAAGAGCAAGTGATGGAGGAGAAACAATGACCTCCCAACGTGATGTTCATACCTTGTGTTACCTCAAGCCCATTCGTAATGTTGAAGGGCTGTTCACGGCTCAAGTAGGGCAGGCCGTGAGGTTTAATGTTCACTCTGCGCACAGCCCATCTTGTCGGGGTTCATTTGTGGCACCGCAAGGTACTACTTTCATAGCCACTAGGGTTCGAGGTGAGAGGGGGCCGCAGTACTTCTTGGAAGTTCGAAATCCCGGTAGAGGCCCAGAACATTACAGGGATGATGTCTTAGTGGTTAAAATGAATTCAAACCCTAACAGAAATGGAATGTTTATAGGTCACACAACTGTTTGTCTAGTAGGCGACTCGGTAAACATTCCTTCTAAGACGGTATTTTTCCTTTACGTGAATCGTGACGATCTGGGATTGCAGGTAACACGAGATGAGAATTAGTTCTTGATCAATGAGGAATAATGTACCCGGTGATAACGGTATTTGGACCATTAGTACAATGGCAAGAAACCATCTTTGTAAGGAAGGCGGTGGGATGCCGCCCTGATGTCCCAGCCCAGGCCCGAGCGGTCCATCTACAACGCCGGCCACTGGTCCATGGAAGACATCGCCCCACAGGCCAGGAACCACCTGACCAGGGGGGTGTACAACCCGGCCCCGCCGCAGGGGTAGTGAGTTTATCCACGAAGGACACGAAGGAAGGATTTATCCACTAATAGACACGAATGTTCACTAATGAAGGTTGAATATCGAGTTCAATTCGTGCTTATTCCCGCGTATTAGTGGACAGATTGGAAAGGGAGCGCGTAAATGCCCAATCTTCTGGAAAACAAGGTAGCAATTGTAACCGGCTCGGGTCGCGGCGTTGGCAAGGGCGTGGCCCTGCAGATGGCCGCCGAAGGGGCCAAGGTCGTGGTCGTTGACCCGGGCGTCAATTTGGACGGCACCGGCGCCGACCAGTCCGTGGCCGAGCAGGTGGCCGCGGAAATTCGCGAGGCCGGCGGCGAGGCCGTGGCCTGCCAGGAGTCGGTGGCCACCATGGAAGGCGGGGAGACCATCGTCCAGACCGCCATTGACAACTACGGCAAGCTGGACGTGGTGGTAACCTGCCACGGCATCCTGCGGGATCGGATGATCTTCAACATGAGCGAGCAGGAGTGGGACGACGTCATTGCCGTCCACCTGAAGGGCACCTTCACCGTGGTCAAGCACGCGTGCATCCTGTTCCGCCAGCAGCGGTCGGGGCGGGTAATCACCTTCAGCTCCACGTCCGGCCTTTCCGGCAACTCGGGCCAGGCCAACTACGGGGCGGCCAAGGACGGCATCGCCGGTTTCACCCGCGTGGTAGCCCGGGACATGGGACGTTACGGCGTTACCGCCAACTCCATCGCCCCCAGCGCCCAGACCCGCATGATCGGCAGCGTCCCCGACGAGGCGCGGGACCTGCGGGCCTCCCGGGGAATGTCGGGCGGCAACGTGGGCGGCCTGCGCGGCGAGCCCGAGGACGTGGCCCCCTTCGTTGCCTGGCTGTCGTCGGAGGAGGCGGCCCACGTCAACGGCCACGTATTCTACGTAACCGAGGGCCTGGTGAGCATGCTCAACGAGCCGGAGCCGGTGAAGACCATGCACAAGGACGGGCGGTGGACGGTAGAGGAGATTATCCGGGTATTTCCCGCGACTTTGGGGGTGGAATTGCACAACCCGGCGCCAGCGCCGCCGCCGGCGGTGTAGTTCCGGCCGCTGGTACAATAAGGACGACACAGGTGACCAATTAACCGGAAGATTAGAGGTTTGACCAATGTTTCGCAGTTTTAGCGCTTCTTATGCCGGGCACGTGGTGGACGATAACCTGGGATTTGAGGGTATGCCGGCCAACGACCGCAATTACCCTAACGAGAAGCTGGCCGAGGCTTTTGACTGGGCACTGGACTTTTCGCGCCACCTGGAATCTCTGGGTTACGATGAGTTCTGGATGGCGGAGCACCATTTCCAGACAGAAGGGTACGAGTGCATCCCCAACCTGCTGATGCTCAGCCTTTACCTGGCGTCCAATACCGAGCGGCTGAAGTACGGCTGCGGCTTCAACATCACCCCCATGTGGCATCCCCTGCGGCTGGCCGAGGACTTCGCCATGGCCGACATCCTGACCAAGGGGCGCGTCATCTTCGGCGTGGGCCGGGGTTACCACACCCGAGAGGTGGAGACTTTCGCCGCTCCCATGCTGGACGGTGACGCCAACCGGGAACTGTTCGAGGAGCAGGTGGAGGTGCTGGTCAAGGCCTTCGGAGAGGACTCCTTCTCCCACCAGGGCAAGCACTACAAGTTCCCCGCCGACGTACCCTACCGGGGCTACCAGCTTGAAGAAATCAGCCTGGTGCCGCGCCCCATGTCCCAGCCCGTGGAAATCTGGCAGCCCCTGGTCAGCGGCAACCCCAAGGGCGTGGACTTCATGGGCCGCATGGGCATCCGGGCGCTGATTGCCAACACCCCTGAACCGGCCCTGTCGGAGCGGATGGAGATGTACCAGTCGGCGGCGGCGGCCCAC
>JAJEDS010000070.1 GCA_022821365.1 Dehalococcoidia bacterium
GAGGCCATGAACTTCGCCGGCGTTCACAAGCTGCCCGTAGTTTTCGTCTGCGAGAACAACGGCTACGCCATCTCCGTGCCCCAGCGCATGCAGATGGCCATTGGCGACGTGGCCAACCGGGCCGAGGGGTACGGTTTCCCCGGCATCATCGTGGACGGCCTGGACCTTCTGGCCTCTTACGAGGCCTGCCGGGAGGCTATTGCTCACGCCCGCCGGGAGGGGCCGGTACTGCTGGAAATGAAGCTGGAACGCCTGATGCCCCACACCACCGACGATGATGATTCCCGCTACCGCCCCAAGGAGGAGATAGAAGCTGTCCGGCAGCGGGACCCGGTACTCTCCTTCGGCAACTTCATGCTGGAGCAGGGCTACCTTACCGAGGATCAACAGGAGGAAATCCGGGCTGAGGCCCGCCGCGCCATCAACGAGGCCACCGATTTCGCCGACGCCGCACAACCACCCGATGCATCAGTCCTGCATGAGCACGTTTACGCTCCCTAGTTCCATCGTGAAGATTCGTGCCCGCCGTGGAAAGACCAAAAACCAGGGGAGAAATGTCCGCAATGCCGCCCGAGCCCCAACCATCCCAGGAACATACGCCTGAGAGCCGGAAGGCGATGAGTCGATGGCTGACGGCGGCGGCCAACGCCGAACTGAAAGCAGGTCACCGAATTCAGGCCGGCGAGAAAGCCTGGAATGCCGTTGTGCAATACTACAAGCTCATTGCGGCAAGCCGTGGGTGGCGTCATGACTCTACCAGGCAGTTGGAAAGTCTCGGCCGGCACCTCATGTCCGAGTTTCCCGAATACGCCGCGGACGAAGTCATAAATGGATTGTCTGACGCCTACCACAAGGGACACGAGAACTTCTACGAAAACGTGCTTTACGACGACGAGGTTCTCGATGTTATAGAGGGAGTGGGAACGGCTTTGCCGGCATTGGAAGCAATTTCAACCACGGTACCGAGGCCTTTCAGAATTGAATCCCGCAGTCAGTTGCGCCGGCTGAGGCTGCTCACCGGAAACGAGGCTTTGCAGGTGGGCGACGAATCTCCGGTGGGCTTCTCCCTGGCTGCCGATTCGAACCCTTCCTCGGAACAATAACCTTCCTGGTAACTTCGTGCCCTTCGTGGAAACATCAATTAAGGAAAACCAATGGCCGTCAAAAGTGTAATTGAAGCCGTACGGGAAGCCATGCGCGAGGAGATGCAGCGCGACCAGCGGGTCTTCGTCCTGGGTGAGGACGTGGGCTGGCGCGGCGGCGTCTTCCTGGCCACCCAGGGCTTCATCGAGGAGTTCGGGCCGGAACGGGTCATAGATATGCCCCTGGCCGAGGCCTCCATTATGGGCATAGCTCTGGGAGCCTCCTTCCGGGGGATGCGGCCCATACCCGAGGTGGAGTTTGCCGACTTTCTATGGCCGGCCGTCAACCAACTTATCGGCGAGGCGGCCCGGGTCTGCTACGGTACCGATGGCAACCTAAACGCCCCCGTCACCATCCGCATTCCCTACGGCGGCGGCATTCGCGGCGGCCTGTTCCATTCCCAGAACGTGGAAGCCTACTTCTTCCACACCCCGGGCCTCAAGGTTGTCGCTCCCTGCACCCCCTACGACGCTAAGGGTCTGCTCAAGTCCGCCATCCGCGACAACAACCCGGTGGTGTTCCTGGAACACAAGAAAACCTACCGCCTGGTGCGCGGCGACGTGCCTGAAGAGGAGTACGTTCTGCCCATCGGCCAGACCGAGGTGAAGCGCCCCGGCCGGAACATCACCGTGGTCAGCTACGGCCTGATGGTCCATTACTGCCTGGAGGCGGCGGAACAGTTGGCCGCCGAGGGCGTTGCCGACGTGGAGGTGGTGGACCTGCGCACTCTCAAACCCCTGGACACGGAAACGGTGCTGGAATCGGTGAAGAAGACGGGCAGGCTGCTTATAGTCCACGAGGACAACATTACCGGCGGCGTGGGTTCAGAGATTGCCGCCCTGGCCGCCGACCAGGCCTTCGATTACCTGGACGCCCCGGTGGCCCGTCTCTGCGGTCCCGACGTGCCCACCATGCCCTTCGCCCAGACCCTGGAAGACGCCTACATGCCCAGCACCCGGAAAATCGCTGAAGCCCTGCGAGACCTGGCCGCCTATTGAATATATTCCACCAATAGGCGCGAATAATCACTGATATTAGTTGCCCGGATTGGCGACTATGTGTGCCCATTCGTGGATAAAGAGAAAACCTGAACCAGGGATGGTGAAACCTTGGCCCAGACTATAGAACTTCCCCACGTCGGCGAGTCCGTCGTCGAAGGCACCATCGGCAAGTGGCTGAAAAAACCGGGCGACCGGATTGAACGCTACGAGCCCCTGGTGGAAGTCGTAACTGACAAGGTGACCATGGAAGTCCCCTCTCCCGTGGATGGCTCCCTGGTCAAAATCCTGGCCGAAGAGGGGGAGACCATCCCCATGGGAGCCCCCATCGCCGAGGTGGAAACCGCCGATAGCCCCGCATCTCCTCCCGCTCATCCTGAGCCTGTCGCAGGCTCCTCCACCTCCCAGTCCGATCATCCTGAGCCTGTCCAGGGATCATCCGCCGGGCCGGCCCAGGCTGCGGCCGAAGTCGCGGCCGCCCCTCCGGTCAGCCGCATCGGCTACCTGAACACCTCCGCCACCATGGTTGGCCCCACCGGGGGCGGAGCCGGGGACGACAGCCCTCCCTCGCCGCCACCCGAGCAAGCCGCCGCCGTA
>JAJEDS010000197.1 GCA_022821365.1 Dehalococcoidia bacterium
GCATTAGCTCGTCAATCTGCGCCACCAGCCCTTCGCCATTCTGCCTGACGGGAGGCTGAAGCTGGTAGGTATTGAGAGACAGTCGAGTTTCCCGGCTCAGGCGCGTAACCATGTCAACGATGTCGCCCAGAAGATCGACCGCCAATTGGTATCCAAATTGCCTGGTGGCTTCGTCCTCCAGGTTGTGTGCTTCGTCGATGATCAGGTTCTGGTAATCGGGGATAATGCCCCCGCCATAAACCAGGTCAGATAAAAGGAGAGCGTGGTTGACGACGACGATGTGGGCCTGGTCGGCCCGCTCCCGGGCGCTGCGAAGGAAGCAGGCGGAGTTGCTGTTACGGAGGGAAGGGCAACCTCCTTTTTCGCCCGCTGAAACCTTGCTCCAGGTAAATGCGTCACGTCCGGAAAGGTTGATTTCCGCCCGGTCGCCGGCTACGGTGTCCTGCATCCAGACAGAGGTCTTGCTGAGCAGCCTGGTCTCGTCAACTGACGGGCTGTCGTTGTTGGCGAGATAGTTCCACCGGCGGAGGCAAAGATAGTTGGCCCGCCCCTTGAGTTGGGTGGCCTTGACCAGTCCCTCCTCGACGAGACCGCAGCCTTCAAGAATTTTGATGACGGTGGGAATGTCCTTGTTCATCAACTGTTCCTGGAGGCTGATGGTGTTGGTGGAAATGACCACGCGCAGGCCCCGGGACGCGGCAAAAAGTACGGCCGGCAGCAGGTAGGCCATGGACTTGCCAACGCCGGTGCCCCCTTCCACGATCAGCTTGCGGCCGTGGTAAATGGCGCCGGTTACCGCCTTCAGCATTCTCTCCTGGTCGTCCCGCTGCTCGAAACCCTGGAAGGCCTGGGAAAAGGGGCCTTCGGGACTTAACAGGCTGCCAACCTTGTCTTCGGAGAGATGCACCAAATTCTCATCGAAGCGGCGGCGCTCCGGGCGGCCCAGGCGGGCAGCCAACCGGCTGAAGTCGAGCCCTGAGGCGCTAAACACAGGGTCCCCGTTTCCAGGGAAATGGTCCCAATCGCCGCTGGGCTCAAGGTGGGAGAGAAGGTTGGCGACACCCCAGTTGCTGCGGTTTGCCAGGCTGCAAATGTAGGCCAAGAGAGCTGGGTCCAGTTCCGAGGCCTTGCGCAACAGGGTGACGAAAAGCTGGCGGGTGGCGTCTGCATCGTCGATGGCCTGGTGGGCCCGCTGGTGCTCCAGACCGAACTGGCGGGCCAGGGCGCCCAGGGAGTATTCGGCGCTGCGGGGTAGTACGAAGGAGGCCAGGTCCCAAGTGTCGTAGCGGGCGTTGGGCAGGTTCAGGCCGTGGGTTTCAAGGAAACGCAGGTCAAAGGCAATGTTGTGTCCAATTACCGGGTGGTCTTCTATAAAGGTTTCCAGGCCCTGGCTGACTGCGGAGAAATGAGGGGCACGGCTCACCTGGTCCGGTCGTATGCCCGTGAGGCGCTGGATGAAGTCGGGAATGGCTCGTCCCGGGTTGACGAAGGTATCGAACCGGTCAATGACCCGGTCGCCGATGAACTTGACCGCTCCTACCTGGATAATCTTTTCCCGGTCAGCGTCCAGACCAGTTGTTTCCAGGTCCAGGGCAACGAAAGTCCGTTCCAGCGTTGGCAGATTGGCGGTGGTTTGTCCCAGGGTCATCTTGGCAGACTCTTTATTGACATAATGGGGTGCTCTGGAGGGAAGCACTTCAGCAGGGATAAGGTTAGTGGTGGAAATTGCCCGAGCCTCCCAACCATCCCGCCGGCGCTCCGTCGGGCATCAACCCGTATAGGGCCGAAGTTGGCCGGACCTCAAGCCCACGGCTGGGAAGTAGCTACCGGAGCGCAGGGCGGTTAAGAACTCTGCTTCCGTATTTATTTCGTCGGCGAAAGCGGTAACGAAGCGTCCCAGCCCGTGCACAGAGTGGGCGTCGCTGCCTCCGGTTACGGGCATACGAAGGAGGCTGGCAACTTCCATGGCAAAGCCGTTTTCCTCGTCCGCAGTCCCGCCGTTGACCACCTCGATGGCGTTGGCGAGTTTGAATACCGGGTGTTCCAGGGCCTGTTCCGGAATGGTGGGCATCGGCTCATCGGGCAGGGACCGGTAAAGGTAGGGGCGTTCGCGCATGTGCCGGCCCAGCACCCCGCGGAAGGGATGGGCGCTTACCACGAACCCGCCCTGGGAACGGGCCGCCTTGCAGAGAATTTCCGCCTTGTGGAAGCCCGACTGGTAACTGTCCATTCCAAAGGCCAGCATGTGACCCATGTCCGTATCGGCTTCCATGGCCCTGACAAGGACAACGTTGTGGCGACTGGCGAACCGCTCGAACTCATGACGGTCCCACGGGCCACTGTGCTCGGTGATGCAAAGTCCCCTCAGACCCAACCGCTCAGCCTCGAGAATCAGGTCCTCGGGAGAAAGGTTACTGTCGGCGCTGCCCTTGGTGGTATGGATGTGGAGATCAAATATGCGAGCCATGTGGGCCGATTGTATCGGGGGCCAGTTGGATAGTCAATGAGCAAGTGTCATCGAACTCCGGTGTCCAAGGCCAACGGGACTGGTCGATTTCAGACCCGGTGGTCGACTCTTTTCAGTTGACTTGCTCCACAACTCTTCCCAGCTTAATGTTGGTTACAACAGGTGTCGTCCACGGGGAGTGAGGCACGATCCAGAAGGGGAGTGTTTATTGCTGTCGCAGGGCGGCGGGACGGGCGCCCCTATGCGGCGTCCGGGTCTGACTTGGGAAATGGAGGCAGCAGGGTATTGATTGCCAATGAAATTAGATATAAAATCTAAAATCGTTTCCCGTAATTCAGGGGGAAAGCCCCCGATAGTGAAGAGGAGGGCAGGTGATTGAATGTACTAGGTCTGCACCTTTTGTTGGAGCTCAAGGAGAGTAACCCTCAGCTTCTTGACGACCTGGATCACGTCCGCAGTGTACTGTATGGTGCCGCCAAAGGCGTGGGGGCGCACGTAATTGGCGAGTCATTCCATCAGTTTAGTCCACAAGGGGTCACCGGCATTTTATCTATCGCCGAGTCCCACATATCGATCCACACCTGGCCGGAATACGGCTACGCCGCTGCCGATATCTTCACGTGCGGTTCTTCTTTTGAGCCCCGCGATGCCGCACAGATCATGATAGAACTGTTCGAGTCCCGGTCCCCGGAGATCACTGAAGTCCGGCGGGGGCTGCTCTCATTGCCGGTTGGCGCTCAGGCGTAAAGGAATCCCCCAACACATGGAAGAACTTACCGGCAAATGGCTCATAGAAACGGTTTATCCCGATCTGGCCGTAATGTTAAGGGTGCAGCAGGTTTTCTTTTCCGGCAGAACCGAATACCAGCATGTAGAAGTGCTGGAATCTGACCTTTACGGCCGCAGCCTGGTCCTGGATGGCAAGACTCAGTCCACGGAACGGGATGAGCATATCTACCACCAAAGCCTGGTACACCCGGCAATGCTTCTCCACCCCAACCCGGTTACCATTTTTGTTGGCGGGGGCGGGGAGGGCGGCACCCTGCGCGAGGTTCTGACCCACAAGTCGGTGGAACGGGCAGTTATGATTGACCTGGACCGGGAGGTTGTTGAACTCTGCCGCCAGTATCTGCCAC
>JAJEDS010000229.1 GCA_022821365.1 Dehalococcoidia bacterium
TCCTCTGGGCCCAATGGTTCGCCCTGGCCTGACCAACCCTTCGTGCCCCTTCGTGCCCTTCGTGGAAAAATCCCCAAAATGGGCCGAAATGGGACCAAATGGAACGATAATAAAAAAATCCCACCGCATTGCCCTCCATGAAAAACCCAGCCAGTCCCTTTGGGACAACGGCCGGGAATCGACCTTGAAGACTATGAAGGAGGGATCTTGGTTCCCAGCTCCGCTGTCCTGGGCTCTCAAATATCAGACTTGGGGAGAATCCGCCGTACCCGCCCCGGGAAACCTTTGCATTACCGTTATTCCTGCGAAGGCCGGAATCTGGAATGGTTCGAGGCAGGTATGGTATCAGGCGCGATATGGAGCCTGATCCGACCATCTGTCGAGTTATGCAAAGGTCTCCGTCGGCGGAAAACTCGTACCCGATGGGACGACGTTTATGACAGGAATTACCATAAAGCAATTGCCCCGGTCTTCAGGCTTGCCAAAGCCGGCGAGCGAAACTAATATGCCCTGATAGACGAAGCTTCTTCAATGCAATCGTGCCCACGCAGAGGTGGACCGACTTTATGCCCGCTGCTACTCTTAAAATCGAAGGCGCCAGGTTCGTCGTTACTGTTGACCCCGAACGAAGAATCATTACTGACGGTTCCATCCTGGTTGAGGGACAGCGGATTACCAGGGTTGGGAAAACTGCTGAACTGGCCGACGTTCCGGCCGATCGCGTGATCGACGCCCGCGAAATGGTGGTAACTCCCGGCTTCGTCAACGGCCACATGCACATCAGCTACGCCCACGCCACCAGGGGTGTATTCCCGGACGACCTGGGCCCGGCTTACCTCTCCAACGTTTTCCGGCTTCAGGCGGCCATGACTGACGAGGAGGAATACCTTACCTCCCTCCTGGCCATAACCGAACTGCTGAAGCATGGCACCACCTGTTTCGTTGACCCCGGCAGCACCAAGGGCCTGGATGCCTGCATGGCGGCCTACGAGGAGTCGGGTTGCCGCATAACCGTCGGCTGGCAGGTTACCGACCGGCCCAATCCCATTAGCCTGCCCGTCTACGAGACCGCCGAAGCCATAAATCTGATGGAGCAGGTCGTCGGGAAATACGACCACCGCCTCGACGACCGGGTCAGGGCCTGGGCCATGCCCTTTTCCCCCGGATTCTCCTCCGAGGAACTGCTGCGGGCCGCCGGTTCCCTGGCCGACCGGTACGACACCCGTATGACCCTGCATTTCAACAACGGTTCTCGCTACATTCAGGAATGCCAGGAGCAATATGGGTTGCGTCCTGCCCAATACCTGGAGTCCCTCGGAATCCTGAATAAGAACCTGACCCTGGCCCACGGTCTGGGCATCGACCAGTCAGAGGTTGATTGCATTGCAAAGAGCGGCGCCTCGGTGGTCATGTGTCCTACCGCCGCCATCAAGGGCGGCGCCGGCGTGGCCCATGAGGGAATGCTGCCCGAGTTGCTGGCCGCCGGCGCCACTGTTGGCCTCGGTACCGACGCCGGCAACAACTCCAACCTGCTGGAGACCATGCGATCCATGTACCTGGCGGCGGTGCTCTACAAGGATGCTCGGCGGGACGTGGGCATGATTCCCGCTGAAACGGCCCTGGAACTGGCTACCATCGGCGGAGCCAATGCCCTGGGCTTGTGCCACGAAATAGGCTCCATTGAGGTGGGCAAGAAGGCGGACCTGGTGCTATTCGACACCCGTCGCGCCGAGTGGCGTACCCTTTTCAATCCAGTCAACAACCTGGTTTACAACTCGGATGGTCGCAGCGTCCACACCGTCATTGTGGACGGCCGGGTGCGAGTGGAAAACCACCTGCCCCTCTTTGTAGACGAGTGGGCGCTGGTGCAGAAAGTCCAGGAACTGGGCGAAGACCTCCTGAAGCGGGTTGGCGTGTCCTACCCCACCCGCTGGCCCGTCGTTTAGGGCGTCTGTAGATGAGCATGGTAGGGGCGCACCGCCATGCGTCCCTACGCGCCCAATAAGGCAGTTGGCCGACCATTTGGAAAATATGCGCAGGCCACCCGCCATCGGAAATCGCAACTTACCGAGGCTCTTCTTAGCGAGGACAGAATGGACTTGATCAACGACTTTGGCATCCTCCTGCCCACTCGGGGTGTTCTGGTCTACGCCGCCGGCGGCCGTCCCAGGGTTGAACTGAACTGGCAAATGGCCGAGACCGTGGAACGTCTGGGCTACGACTCGGTTTGGGTGGGCGACAGCGTAACCTCCAAGCCCCGCCTGGAACCCCTTACCATAATGTCGGCCCTGGCCGCCCGCACCCAGCGGGTCCGCATCGGCACCGCCGTGATGCTCTCCGCCCTGCGACACCCGGTACACCTGGCGCATGCCCTCGCCACCATAGACAACGTTTCCAACGGCCGTACCATCCTGGGCGCCGGCGCCGGCCGCGGCGACAACCAGATGTACGTGGACGAGCACGAGGTGGTGGGCATTCCCATCGGCGAGCGAGCGGACCGCATGGAAGAGGGCATCCGAATCATGCGCGCCCTGTGGTCGGGGGAGGACGTAACTTTCGAGGGCGACTATTACCCCCTGAACAACGTAACCCTGGAACCCCATCCTCTGCAGGACCCCCTGCCCATCTGGATCTCCAGCAACTGGGTGCGCCGGGGCCTCAAGCGGGTCGCCGAAATGGGCGACGCCTGGATAACCAACGTCCCCAGCGTTGACCTCTTTGAGCGCTGCTGGGACCGGGTCCAGGAGAACGCCCAAAACGTCGGGCGGGACGCCGGCGAGATGCCCCGGGCCCTCTATATCTCGGTAAATCTCAATGAAGAGGCGGATGCGCTGTCCGAGGGCGACCAATTCATGCAATCGTACTATAGCCGCCCTTATGAGGCGGTAAGCAAGCAATTGTTGTGCGTTTTCGGTCCCCCTGAGAAATGTATAGAGT
>JAJEDS010000168.1 GCA_022821365.1 Dehalococcoidia bacterium
CCCAGCGCTGCCAACCGGCCACCCTTGACATCTAATACGGTATCTGAGCCTGCCGAAGGGCCTGAAATCCTTCCCCAAAGCCCGGTTGCGGGTCCGAGAGTCGGTTTGTGGGTGTGCGTTTAGATATTTCATCCGTCTCAGGCGGATTCTGAATAACAGTGTTTGCAGTCCTGAACTGCCAGTGCTTAAAGCCAGCTTGCCCCCTACCCACTGGGAGACTGTTCAGATTCGCGAAGTCTCTCTGGACCCAGACCGTTATTACGGCCTCGAGCCGGAGTCCAGAAAGGCCGGGCCCATTCCAGGGTATGAAATGCAATGACTCCTGGATTCCGGCTTTCGCCGGTATGACAATATTGTGGGGGCTTGTTGCCACTAATTCTGAACAGTTGCCCACCGGCGAAAACCTTGCTATGCCAGGTATTCTTCTGTAGAATTTTCCACCGTGCGCTAACCGATGTACCCCTTGCAGCGCCTTTGTTATATACTTGCGGCAATAAACCAGTAAACTATCCTAATCCGCCCAAAGGAACGTCTCGCCCATTTTAACGGTTGTTCACCGGGACCGAAATCCCGCAAGCCAGGTCCAATACCAGATAGATTGAGAGGCTGACTATGGCGCTAATGACACCCGACCCCACTTTCTATCCCTCCGCCCGCCTGGCCCAGCAGGCTCCCCCCGAGCGGCTGGCCTACGTCGCGGTTCTCAATACCAACGGCAAACCGGACGCCATGTCCGTTGTCGATCTGGACCCCAACTCTCCCACCTACAGCACTATCGTAAACTCCCTGGATATGCCCAACGTGGGAGATGAACTCCACCACTTTGGCTGGAACGCCTGCAGCGCGAGTCTGTGCCCCTATGCGCCGCACCCGCACCTGGAACGCCGCTATTTGATAGTGCCCACTCTGCGGACTTCCCGCATTTACGTTATCGACACCAAGCCGGACCCGTTTAACCCCCAGGTAGTAAAGACCGTGGAGTCGGACGTTATCGCCAATCGGACCGGGTACAGCCGACTCCATACGGTTCACTGCGGTCCGGATGCCATCTACCTCAATGGCATTGGCTCTTCCGACGGCGTATCCCCGGGCGGCATACTCAGAATAGACCATAATACCTTTGAGCCCCTGGGCGCATGGGAACTGGACCGCGGCCCCCAGACCCTCGCCTACGACTTCTGGTGGCACATCGGCCTGGACGTGGCCATCACCAGCGAATGGTGCACGCCCGACCTGTTTGAGAGCGGGCCCTCCCTTGCCGATATCGTTGCCGGCAACTACGGCCACAAGATACATTTCTGGGACCTGCGCCGCCGCCGCCACCTCTAGGAGGTGGACCTGGGCGTCGAGAACCAGATGGTGCTGAAGTTGCGTCCCTCCCACAACCCCACGAAAGCCTACGGATTTGTGGGAGTGGTAGTCAATAACCAGGACCTTTCCGGTTCTGTGTGGACCTGGTACCAGGATAACGGCAAATGGGCCGTTACCAAGGTTATCGAGATCCCCGCCCAGCCGGCTGATCCGGACCTGCTGCCCGAGGCGCTGAAGGGCCTGGGCGCTGTGCCTCCGCTGATAACGGACATTGACCTTTCCCTCGACGACAGGTTCCTCTACGTTTCCTGCTGGGGAACCGGCGAACTGAGGCAATACGACGTTTCCGACCCCTTCAATGCCAAACACACCGGCACCGTAGAACTGGGCGGCATCGTCAGGAAGGCTGCCCATCCCAGGTCCGGCCCCCTGGTCGGCGGACCCCAGATGATTGAAATCAGCCGGGATGGCCGTCGAGTCTATCCCACCAACTCCCTCTACAGCTCCTGGGACGACACCTTCTACGACAACATCACCGGCTGGATGACAAAGATCAACGTCAACCCAGAGGGCGGTATTTCCCTGGACGAGGACTTCTTCGTTGATTTCGGGGAGGGTCGGGCGCACCAGGTTCGCCTGGAAGGGGGAGACGCCTCTTCTGATTCCTTCTGTTATCCCTAGGCCGTCGCGCTGATGCTGGGCGCTCTGCCGGTTCACGCAGAACCTGCCGCGCTGGCTTCCCTGGGGCCGCTGATTGGATTGGCGGCCCTGGGCGCTTTTCACGGAATCAATCCGGCAATGGGGTGGCTGTTTGCCGTCAGCCTGGGATTACAGCGCCAGGCGTTTGGGGCGGTCTTCAGCGCCGCATTCTATATCGCAGTTGGGCATATTGCTTCTCTGGCAGTAGTGGCGATCGCGCTGGCTCTACCCGGATACTTTATCCCCATCGTCTGGGTAAGGATCGCCTCCGGTATATTCCTGGTTGGCTTCGGAATCTACAAGCTCGTCCTCTATTATCGGCACTTCCGATGGGTAGGCATGAACGTCAGCGGTTGCGACCTGGTAGTCTGGTCTTTCTTGATGGCTACATCCCACGGCGCAGGCTTCATGCTTGCCCCGATTATTTTGAACCTGGAAGAAGAAGGGGCCGGGGCAAGTGCCGATCTGGACCACCACGCCGGCCTGCTGGATGTCACTGATACGGCAGCGACCTGGGGCATCGGACTGGCGGTTCACACCGCTGCCATGCTGGCGGTCATGCTGGTAATCGCGGCCGTCGTTTACAAGAAACTGGGGCTTGCCTTTCTCCGAAGGGGTTGGCTAAACGTAGATCTGCTGTGGGCCGCTGCCCTGATCCTGGGGGGACTGGTAACCCTGGCCCTTACGTTTACGTAACCTTGGAGGTCGAATTTCTCAGCAGGTCGCGATTCGCAATTGATACAGAAAGAGTGATTTTACCGAGGTCTAACGTATCTGGGCGAATTGCGTTTCCTTGACACAGGCAAGTTCAATTAGTACGATATTTTGCCAAGGGAACTGTTCCCTTAACGCACATAACCAGACGGGAAGGAAAGGTGAACCATGGAACTGACCATTTTCCTTGCCGTCCTGGCGGTTGCAGGGATAATTGGAACGGGGGTCGCCGCATGGCTGGTCTACCGGTCCAGGGTTGACGGCAAGCTGGTAGAAAATGCCAGGGAAGAGGCTGGAACAGTCGTAGCACAAGCGGAGGAAGAGAAGCGGAGGCTCCTCCTTGAAGCACAGGAAGAAGTTCTCAAGCTGCGATCTGAAGGTGAACAGGAAATCAAGGAGCAGCGGCAGGAACTTAATCGGCTGGAACGCCGTTATCTCCAGCGGGAAGAACAACTGGAGAAGAAAGGCGAAGAACTTGAGAAACAGCGGGTAGCCCTTACCACGAAGGAATCAGAGGTTGACCACACCCTGGAAGAGGTGAAGGGTCTAAAGGAGCAGCAAGTAAAAGTTCTGGAAGAAGCCGCCGGATTGTCGGTGGAAGACGCCAGAGAATTGGTGGTGAAAGAGGGCGAGGAGAAGTCAAGGCATGATTTGGCCCGCCGCACTTATGATCTCGAACGAGAATACAAAGCCACCGCAGAAGATAATGCCCGCCGGATAATAACTCTGGCAATCAATCGTCTGGCTACGGATGTCGTCTCCGAAACCACGACTTCAGTTGTATCCCTGCCCAACGATGAGATGAAGGGTCGCCTCATCGGCCGTGAAGGACGGAATATTCGAGCTTTGGAATCCCTTACCGGGGTTGATATCGTTATCGACGATACCCCGGAAATTGTTACTTTGTCCTGTTTCGACCCCGTACGCCGTGAAGTTGCGCGGCTGGCGCTGGAAAGACTGGTAAGCGATGGTCGCATCCAGCCGGCTCGAATCGAAGATATGGTTAATCGGGCCCAGGTGGATATCGAACAGACTATCTGGAAGGCTGGCGAACAGTCCACTTTCGATGTCGGACTTAGTGGAATAGATACGGAACTTATCCGTCTGCTTGGGCAGCTTAAGTACCGCTACAGCTATGGCGAGAACGTGCTGAAGCACTCTATTGAGGTGTGCCTTCTTTCCGGCATGCTGGCCGCTGAAATAGGGGCCAACATCCAGGTCGCCAAGATCGGGGGACTGCTTCACGACGTAGGAAAGGCACTGACCCACGAGGTTGCCGGTCCGCATGCCGTAATAGGCGCCGATCTGGCCAAGAAATATGGCATAAACCATAACTCCTATCTGTCTATCCTGGAGCACCACGACGACGAACATTCAACTATTGAGTCCTTCGTCGTCGCCAGCGCCGACGCCATCAGCGCTGCCAGACCCGGCGCACGGAAAGAGTCCCTGGACCAGTACGTGAAGCGCCTTCGGGACCTGGAGGATACTGCCATCGGATTTGGCGGTGTAGAAAGAGCTTTCGCCATCCAGGCAGGTCGGGAGGTACGGGTGATGGTGAAACCTACAGACATCGATGATGTCGGCTCGGCGGCGCTGGCAAGGGATATAGCGCGCAAGGTGGAGGAGGACTTGGTATTCCCGGGGCAGATCAAGGTGACCGTGATTCGAGAAACCCGGAATGTCGAAATTGCCCGCTGATCGCTTTCCGCGGAAGGACAGGGCTGGTAACAGATATCGCAAATCGGTTAACCTGGTATGTAATGGTTAGTATTCAGGCCCAAGAGCCGGCACCCTCGGCCCTTGGGCCTCATATTTTAATTCTGGCCAATTTTGCCTGTGATGTTTGAAATATCGTACCGGTACTGTGCGGCTGTATTTCCTATGACTGTCACTTCAGCATTCCGCGGCCCGATCCGGTAGAAGGAAGGCCAAGTTGCGAATCCTAATGATTGGGGACATCATCGGACAGCCAGGCCGGCGCGCTATCGCCCGGATTCTTCCGGACCTGCGCCGGGAACTGGCTATCGACATGGTGGTTGGCAATGGCGAGAATGCTGCAGGCGGGTTTGGCATAACGCTTGAAACGGCAGGTGAGCTGCTGGACAGCGGAGTGGATATCCTGACATCCGGTAATCACATATGGGACCAAAAGGAAATCATTCCGTACATGGATGAGGGACTGCCCTTGATACGACCCGCCAACTATCCTGACGCGCCGGGTCGGGGCTACCTGGTCCAGGATGGGGTTATGGTGCTGAACCTCATGGGGCGGGTATTCATGCCAACATTGGACTGTCCCTTCAGGACTGCCAGCGCAATTCTTGAAGAGGCCGAATCAGAACACTCCCCTCGTGCTATAATCGTTGACTTCCACGCTGAGGCCACTTCGGAGAAACAAGGCATGGGCTGGTACCTGGACGGGAGGGTTAGCGCAGTGCTGGGTACCCATACCCACGTGGGCACCGTTGATGCGCGAGTGTTGCCCAAGGGTACGGCTTTCCTGACTGACGTAGGAATGACCGGGCCGGTGAATTCGGTTATAGGCAGCGATACAGACGCTGTACTGGACCGGTTCCTTACCGGATTGCCACAGCGGCTTTCGGTAGCCAGGGGACCGGTGATTATGAATTCCGTCCTGGTGGAAATAGACGACGGTAATGGCAAAGCGCTTTCGATTCAGAGAATAGACCGCATGGTGGATTAGTATGGATGGACTTGTAGACCTGCATTTGCACACATTGGCGTCCGACGGGCGCCTTACCCCCACTCAATTGGTGGACCTGATCGCGAGCAAAGGAGTTACGGTAGCCGCCATCTCGGACCACGACACTACTGACGGCATCGCGGAGGCGGTCAGGGCCGCCTCTGTACATCCCAACCTGGAAATTATCCCGGCCATTGAATTGAGCACCGATATACCGGGGGATGAAATACACATGCTTGGATACTTCCTCCAGTATGAAGACGAGGAGTTCCAGGCTATTCTGAGGCGATTCCGGGAGGGGCGCCTGGAGCGTGGCAAAGCGATGGTGGAAAAGCTGGCTTCTCTGGGCAAGCCCGTTGACTGGGAGAGGGTTCAAGAGATCGCCGGAGATGGTTCCGTGGGCCGCCCTCACATTGCCCTGGCCATGGTGGAGGCGGGCTACTTCAAGGAGCCCAAGGAGGCTTTCTATGAGTACCTGGGCCGGAATGGCCTTGCCTACGCTGAACGGGAAAAGATGACGCCAGAAGAGGGTGTCGAAATGCTGGCCAAAGTCGGTGGCAGCGCCGTACTGGCCCACCCGGCAAATCTGGAGGATCTGGATACAAAGGTGGCCCATCTGAAGGAAGCCGGTCTGGTTGGCATGGAGGTCCACTATGCCATGTACAGCGAAGAAACCATCCAGCGTTTGTTGGAAGTTGCCAATCGGCACGGATTGATCCCCTGCGGCGGCAGTGACTATCACGGCTTGGGAAACACCGGTGAACAGGAACCGGGCCTTTTGGGACCGCCCATGGATTCGGTGGAACGGCTGGCGGGGATTTCTCGTGATCTGGCGAAAAACCGGTAGAGCGTCCCAACCTTATAATGGGTCAGGAGCTGTTTAGCCTCTACCTATACGCGTATTTGGCCGGGGCCGTTCCTACACCTTATCTGATTGCAAGGCTGGTCAAGGGGATTGACTTAAGGCATTACGGAAGCGGCAATGTCGGGGGTTCCAATGTAGTCAGGCAGCTGGGAAAGAGGTGGTTCGTTCTCCTGACGGCAATAGAGTTTCTTCTTAAGGGGTTGTCGCCAACGCTGCTGGCCTATTTGGTTCTCGCCGATGATTTCCCTCCGGAACCCAGAGCTTTCTTCTTGTTCCTGTGCGTGCCACTCCTGGCGCTGATAGGAAACAATTGGTCCGTTTTTCTGCGCTTTCAGGGCGGGCGTGGACTGATGGTAGTTTGCGGGATTACCCTGGCCCTGGTACCAGTCTTATTCGTGGTAACGATTACTGTCTACTTGATAGGCTGGCGGGCCAGCCGCAGTTCGGCCGTTTGGGCATTGGTTGCCGTAGCTCTATTGCCGGCGCTGGTTTGGGTGCCCGGCGGCATTATGACACTGGACTGGCAGGGACTGTGGCTTTTGGGGCGGGAGGGTACCATTTCAGCCCCTGGAACAAGTGAGTCCCTTGCAATCAGCTTCCTCGGTTGCTCCATCCTCAGTGTGGTGGTTTTGAAGCGTCTGGTCGGTAATTCCCTGAAGTTTCCGGATGATGTTCCCAGGGAAAGGGTGCTGTTTAACCGGCTTTTTCGAGACCGTGACGTAGACGACCGGGAGAAGTGGGTAGGCCGGGTTCCCGATTAGCCCGGCACTGAAAGAGGGAGGCTTTAGTTGACACAAGCGCCATCGGATCAGACACGTGACGCCGGACAAAGGCCTGGCGTTTGCTTCTGGCATACGGACGTGGAGACCGGGCTGTCGTGCAGCAGGTGCGGCAAACTCATTTGCGCCCAATGCCTGGTCCAGGCGCCTGTGGGAATTCGGTGCAGGGAATGCGGCAAGGCGCAACCTATGCCCACCTACGATGTTCGGCCGGCCAATTACACCCTGGGAATCGGTGTGGCGGTTCTGCTGATGATCCTTGGTACTCCCGCCTGGGTGATTCTGGACAATCTCCTGCTGGTCTTTGGTGCCTATGGGCCGGTTTCGGGGCTAATGGCCATTGTTTTCGGTTACTTTACCGGGGACCTGGTGAGCCGCACCGTTAACCGCAAGCGCAACGCCCTACTTGCAATTATTGCCTGCGCAGTTGTCGTCCTGGCATACCTGGTCAGCAGGCTGTTCAGCCCCTTTGGGTTTGGCTTGATGGACTTGCTGTTTCTGGGGGTAGGGGCGTTCCTTGCCTGGCAACGGCTTCGCCCTTAGTCTTCTTGAAGCTCGGACAACAGCAGATTGATGGCTTCCTTGGTTGTGCCGTAACCGAACCCCCGTCGCTGAAGGAAAGAGGTCAATTTCTGGCGGACTTCCTGGGGAGTACTTCCCCGGGCCACCAGTTTGGTTGCCTGCTTGCGGCCGGCGTTGCAAGCGCTGGCCGTCTCATCCATACCTTCCAGTGCCTCGTCTACCAGCTGTTGTTCCACTCCCAGGCGCCTTAGTTCCTGCCGCAGGGCACGACTGCCCCTTGGGCGCCGTCGTTCACGGCTGCCGATCAATTGAGCGCAAAAGGAGGCATCGTCGAGGTAGTTGAGGTCCTTTAGATAGGCGACGGTCTTTTCGACTACCGGAGAGGCGAATCGGCCCTCCAACCGTCGTTCAACTTCCTTTACAGTGCGCGGCCTGTAACTGAGATAATGTAATGCGGCGGTCAGGCAATCGGTGAACGATTGCCCTTCCGCCGCGTCTCCTATCCCGTATCTATGGAACGGCATAAGGCGCCCTGCTCCGGTCCAGTAATGGGGCTATTTCTCTTGCTCCGGGTCCGTAAGGGTGGCCAGGATGGCGTCCACGTCCGCTTCACCGGGAGGGTTGGCCGGGTCCCCATCGCCTCCCTGGGGTGAAAGTTTGGTTCGTACCCTGGATTCGATGGATTCGGCAATTTCCGGGTGCTGCAAGAGGAAGTCTTTGGAGTTTTCCCTGCCTTGGCCCAGCCGAGTGTCGCCGTAGGAATAAAAGGCGCCAGCCTTTTTCAATATGCCTTCGCTGACTCCCAGTTCCAGCAGGTCTCCCATTTTGCTGATACCTTTGTTGAACATAATGTCAAATTCAGTAACTCGAAAGGGGGCCGCGATTTTGTTCTTTACTACGCGGGCACGGACCCGGCTGCCGATTATGTCGGAACCCTGCTTTATGGACTCCGTGCGGCGCAAGTCTATCCGAACAGAACTGTAGAACTTCAGGGCCCGGCCGCCGGGGGTAACCTCCGGGCTGCCGTAGGTAATTCCCACCTTCTCTCGCAGCTGGTTGATGAATATGACTGCCGTTCGGGAGTGGTGGATAGTAGATGTCAGTTTGCGGAGGGCCTGGGACATTAGGCGGGCCTGCAGGCCAACGTGGGTGTCCCCGATGTCGCCTTCGATTTCGGCCTGGGGAACCAGCGCCGCAACGCTGTCCACCACGATGGTGTCCACCGCGCCGCTGCGGACCAGTTGCTCAGTAATGTCCAGGGCCTGTTCCCCGCTGTCGGGCTGGGAAATCAGCAAGTCTTCCAGGTTGAGCCCGCAATTGGAGGCGTAGGAGGGGTCCAGGGCGTGTTCGGCGTCCACGTAAGCGGCGATGCCACCGAGCTTCTGGGTTTCGGCCATTATGTGTATGGCCAGCGTGGACTTGCCGGCCGACTCGCTGCCGTAAATCTCGGTAACCCGTCCCCGGGGGATGCCGCCGGCGCCCAAGGCTATGTCCAGCGCCAGTGACCCGGTGGGGATTACCTCGGTGCTGAGACGTTGGGCCGCTTCCTGTCCCAGTCGCATCACGGCTCCTCTGCCGTGGTCCTTTTCAATTCGGCCCAAGGCGATCTCCAGGGCGGCCAGCTTGTCTTTCTTCGAATCTGTGGTCATGTCCTTCCCATCCCCTTAACAAGTTATGGGAATCCTAGCACGGGGCCCGGAAGCCCAACAAGTAGCAAGTGTCAGTAGAAAAAAGTCCGAGCTTAAGGTGGCATCTCAGTCCGTCACCAATTCTAACCAAGGACGTTCTTAATCCGGATGACACACGCTGTTTCTTTGGCTGGACTTTGAAGTCGGTCCAAATCGGTTCTGGAGGGAAACGGCTATGGGATACTGGCGGAAGGCCGACGGCCTTGCCTTCAGAAGTCTCAATACCCGCCCTTGTACCCGATGGTAACGGCGCCGTCGTGGACGATCACCGGAGTGATGCGTTCGCCGTTGGTCAGTTCCAGCAGCGCAGGTATCTGGTCGGGTTGCTTGGCCAGGTCAATTTCCGTGTATGCTGTCTTGCTGCGGCGGTATTCCATTTTGGCTGCCGCGGAGAATGAACAGTCCGGGTGGGTGTAAATGATAATGTCCTGGGCGTTTTCTGTGGTCACGGGATACTCCTTGGAACTTTGAAATGGCCGGCTCTTGATAAGTTGGGGACCAGCCAAGGGTGAATGCCGGGCTTGAATTGTATTTTACGTTTACCTGCTCCAATATTCAACGAAGCGCTTGCCGGGCTGTTTACTCATTGATTTAGGCGGTGCAGAAACCGATACTGGCCTCGGAGGACCGGCGATAGTGATGCTACCCTGGACTCAATCCGCTGTGCCGAGTTGTTCCGATTCGTGATATGCTTCTTTTCCTAAACGAGTGAGCGGGAAATCACACCTGTAAGCGTGGGTGCGAGAAATGGAAGAGGCAGAAGCCCTTCGGGATAAATTGATTGTACTTCTGCAGGATCACGCCATCGGCGTGGCCTACTTGACTCCGATACCCAGAGGCGGCCGCCTGAGGGGCGCGGCTGCCAGGGAAATGGAAAACGCATTGGACGGTTTGGCGTCGGCGTCGCCTGAAGGAATCGAGGTGTCTGCTGACCTCGTCTATGGAAATGGCTGCTTCGCGGTGGGCCGATACGAGGAATCCGCGAAGGTCTATGCCCGTATCCTGGGCCACGAACCGGATGACCTGATTGCCAGGTTCAATCTGGGAATTTCCCTGCTCCGTTTGAAGAAGCCCGACCGGGCGGTGTTCGAGTTGACCCGGGTCCTGGAAAGTCAACCCGATATGGCTGAGGCCTATTACCAGCGGGGCAATGCTCAGGACGATAGGGATGAGGCTGAGGCTGCCTTGAGAGACTATGAGACCGCCATTGCCCTTGCACCGGAATACCTGCAGGCCCACTTCAATCGAGGCATAGTGCTCGCAAGGATTGGGCGTCATAGGGAAGCTGTTAACGCCTTTGACAAGGTCGTCGAACTGCGGCCTTCGCTGTCCAACGCCTATTTGAATCGCGGCGCCTCCCTGGACGAACTGGAACTGCACGATCAGGCCATTGAGGATTATTCAACCGCAATTGAATGTAATCCCGAGAGCGCCGACGCATACTTCAATCGCGCCCGCACCTATTACTACCTGGGGCATATTGAAGAGGCCATTGCCGACTACACCGAAGTGGTAACCATCAGGCCGGATGATGCCGAGGCCTTTAACAATAGGGGTCTGGCCTATGACGCGCTGGGCGAATACGGGAACGCCCTGTCGGACTACAGCGCGGCGGTGGCGCTTCTCCCCGATTTCCAGGCGGCGTTGAACAATCGCGGCGCTGCCTACGAAGCTATGGGCAAGGAACAGGATGCCCTGGCGGATTACCGGGCTGCAATTTCGGCCGACCGGACATTTGCCGTGGCCTGGTACAACGCTGCCCGCCACTACGCGCGCCAGGGTGAAATTGAGCTTTGCCTGGAACATCTGGACGAGGCGGTGCGCCTGGAAGCCCACTTCGCCGAGGAAGCCCCGGATGACGAGAACCTGGGTTGGGTCCTGAAGTTGATGGACTTGAAGGACAACTTTTGCCGGCAGTAAGCCTTCTTTCTTGGCCCGCGGGCAAAATTACAGTGCGGGATTCCGGAAGTAAGCAGGGGCGGGTTCCCAGCCCGCCCTTGCCGTATTCGGCTCATCCCATCCGGCGAGACAGCCTAAATTGGTGAATGACTTGGACCACCCGTAACGGCAATTTGGGGGTTTGAGCATCGGACTTGAAAAAGGTAGCCGGGAGCGTGCCGAACGCTCCCGGTTTGCATTTTCCTTGAGGATCGAAAGGAATTCGGTGCTTCAGGTCTTTTCGGGCAGGTCGGTTTCCAGTCCTGCCTCTGGGAAGTCCTCCAACTCAGAATCTTCATCCGGCTTTTGCCTTAGCTCTGCTACGGTTGGGGCGCTCATCCGATGTATCAGAACGTTGTGGAAGATTACCAGCAGGGCCAGCACTGACAGCTCCAGCACGAAGAGACGTTCGCCGTAGAAGAAGGGAAAGGTCTGGCTGACAATCAGCAGCAAGCCGAAACAGGCGGTAATTCCCAGGGATGACCTGAAAGCGGACCGACGGGAAAAGTAGACTGTCGCCACTCCGACTGCTATGCCCATCAGGAAAAGGACCGGTGTCAGCGCCAGGGTCACGCCGGCGAGAGTCACCATTCCGTCGCCACCGCGGAATCGGGTAAAGATGGACTTCCAGTGCCCGGCTACGGCGGCGCCGCCGGCGATGATCAGTGCATTCTCGGGAACGCCCAGCAAGCTGGCAATCTTTACCGCCAGGAACCCCTTGAAAGCGTCACCGGCGAAGACCAGTATCCCGTTCTTCCTGCTGATATTCCAGAAAACGTTGGCGGTGCCGGCCCTGGTGCTGCCGGTGTTGAAGATGTCAATGCCCCGCCGCCTGGCTACCAAATGAGCCAGCGGTATGGAACCCAACAGGTAGCCAACCACTATGGAAGCCAGCAGGCTTTGAATCAGAGCTATTTCAGTCGACACCGAACCCCCACACCTGTCCTAGTTGCCCATACCCGATAAACCTTTGCCGCAAGGGCTGACAGGTAATATAGCACGTTGAAACGGGCAAAGACAGGGCAAGGAGCGCCGATAAGAACCGATTACAGGGTCAACGCGAGTTTCACAGCTTGTTGCGGACGGCGAGTGAGGCGAAACAGTCACCATCAGGGCGGGCGTTAACCAACTGCGCCAGGAGACTGCTATTGGAGCTTCAGGTTTACTTGCCGCAGGTTCATAACTGTGCGGGAGGAGCGAGCATTTCTGCACCAATTGCCTAATTCCCGTTCCCGGGCTTTTCTGCCACGTACAACCAATAGCCCAGGCGGCCGGCGCTGACTAGCTGTTCTAATTTCTCTATTAGACCGTTCCAGTCGGTTTCGGGAGAGAGATCGCCAAAAATGCCGTCTTGCCCCTGATCGTCAAGTACACATGCTAGCGCGGAGAAGGCGGCTAAAGCGCCCTTTATCTTAGCCAGCAATTCCGAGACATGGAATGAGGCGTCCTCCCGGTAAATGTTGACCAAGCCTGCGTGGGACAGCAGCTCGGCGTATCCATCGACCCCCAGGGCGCCGGTAACACAAAGCAACTGGCCCAAGGAGTTGTCCAATTCTTCGGGAAGGAAGCCGGGCTCAACCGTCACGTCGCTGATTGCCAGCCGGCCGCCCGGCTTGAGGAGGGCCGCCGCCTGGGCAACGGCCAGCTCCTTGTTTGGGAAGACGCTGAGGGAACACTCAGCGAACACCGCGTCGAAACTCTCCGGCTTCAGGGGCGGCATTTCAGCATCGCCCTGGATAAACCAGGAATCGGCCGGAACCGGCGCATCGAGAGCAAGTTGCCTGGCTTCCACAGCCGCTTCCCGCCCGTACTCAATGCCTACAACACTGCAGTGGAATGACCGGGCAATGGCGCTGGCGCTGGCTCCCCGGCCGGTTGCCAGATCAACCACCCAGTCCCCATGACTCAACCCCATCAACCGACCCAGCCTGTTGGTTAACCGCAGGCCGCCGGGGTGAAGTGAGTTGCCCAGGAGCATTCTTGCCAGGTCCGACTGGTAGAGGTCGGCGCAGCATGCCTTGGTCTGCAGGTTCGAATTGCTTGTCAAGATTGTCCTGCCTTTTGCTGCCTGGTCAGTTCCTCCCGTACCTGTTCCCGGTAGCCAACTGAGTTGTAGGCGCAGAAGGGGATGGAACGGCCGTCGGGCACCAGGACGGCGACACAGCATTTCATAACTTGTTTCACGTTGAAGGTGTAGGCGTCCAGGAAGTCCTTAATGGCAATCTGGAAAATGTGCTTGTTCAGGTGGTCAATACCAAATGGCAGGTCCAGTCCTGGTCCGCAGGCGCATTGGAACTGGCCGGCTGTCTTGTCGGTCCCAGGCACTGCGGACGCGGACCACAGCCCCTCCAGAGCCTCACGTATCTGAGCGGCATCGGGCACTTTGGGCAGGGACACGTTGGTAATATAGTCCAGGTATTCCTCTATTTTCAGCAGTCGCGGCAGGGGAGTTACCTGGTCCTCATCCACGTAGACGTAGGAGTTGACCTGGCAGGTTGGGAAACAGCAGGGCACCGGTACGAAGTCCTCAAGCAGAAAGCGGCCATTTGTCTGTTTTACTATTCCGTGAATAACGTCGGGAATAGTTACCCGGTGCAACGGATCAAAGGGAATGTGGCGGCCCACGTGGGTTACAGGCTGCAGGACCACGCCCCGTACCGCCGGGTGCTCCAGGCCAAATTCCAGAATGGCGCCTACCTCATCCAGATTGACGTCGTGCTCAATCGCCGCGACCAGCACGGCGTCCAGGCCAACCCGATCCAGTCGTTCCAGGGCCAGTAGCTTGGTTTCCAGCAGGTCCTCGCCACGAATGGTCCGGTATGTTTCACGGCGCAGGCCGTCGAACTGGAAGTAGATGACCGGGTTGAGCTTTGCCATAGTCTCTAGGAACCGGTCGTCCCGGGCCAGGCGTATGCCGTTGGTGTTGACCATTACCTGGCCGATGCCCCGGTCCATGGCTGCCTGGATCATTGCCGGCAGACCCGGATGGATGGTGGGCTCGCCTCCGCTGAACTGGACTACTTCAGGGTTGCCCTCGGTATCCACGTAACGGTCCAGCATCCCTTCCACCTGCTCCAGGGTAAGGCTGAAACCGGAGCCGGCGTCGGCGAAACAAATAGGGCAGTCCAGGTTGCATCCTGTATTGACCTCAATCAGGGCCAGGCAAATATGCTGCTTGTGCTCGGGGCAAAGGCCGCAGTCCAGCGGGCAACCCTGGTCAACCTGGGTGGTGAAATCCAGCGGGATGGTGCCCGGCTTGTTGAAGCCGATTGAGTCCACGTACATTTTGGCATCGGAACTGATGATGCCTTCAAACCAGCCGTGATCAGGGCAGCGCTTCCGCATATAGACCTTATTATCCCGAATGATTACCTGCGCATCTATGACCTTCTTGCATTGCGGGCAGATGCTGCGGGTCAATTCATGGAAAATGTAGTCGGCGTCCTGCCTGGTACGCAACCTCCCGTCCGTTTTCCTGGAGTCTTCCATCCGACCTCCATGCACCTCTTTGAAGTACACCTGGCATTAACTTGCCGAGAACAACACAAGCCTATCCAAATTAGTGTATGGCGGGGAGCCTTAACCTGGCAAATCGTCCTGGTGGGTTATACTGCATTCGAGTGCGACGGGAGTGGAAGAATTGCTTCCGTGCCCCACTATTGGCTGGCCCGGAGAACCGTATATGACAGAACGCATGTTGCCCCTGGAAGGAATGGTTGTGCTGGACTTAACCCAGATTATGGCAGGCCCTGTTTGTACCATGTTGCTTGCCGACATGGGCGCGGAGGTAATCAAGATTGAAAAGCCCAACGGCGGCGACGATACCCGGCGGATGGGGCCGCCCTTTACCGGCAATTGGGCTTCCGGGTTCCTGGCCCTTAACCGGAACAAGCGAAGCCTCGGGTTGAACTTGCGTGACGAGGCCGGTCGGAAAGTCTTCCGGCGGTTGCTGGAGACCGCAGACGTGGTGGTTGAGAACTTCCGGCCAGGGGTGATGGACCGGTTGGGCCTGGGTTATGCCGACCTGGCTGCGCTGCGGCCTTCTCTCGTATATTGTTCCATTTCGGGCTTCGGAGCCACGGGCCCTTACCGGAACCGGGGCGGGTTCGACCTGGTCGCCCAGGGGATGAGCGGCCTGATGAGCATAACCGGATTCCCGGACAGTCCGCCAGCGAAGGTTGGGGTTCCCATTACCGACATTTCTGCCGGAACCCAGGCCGCCTTCGGCATAATGTGCGCCTATGTTCACGCCCTCAAGACGGGAATGGGCCAGGTGGTTGACGCTTCTCTGCTGGAGGCCGGCATCTTCTACACCATCTGGGAATCGGCCCTTTACTTCTCCGAGGGGGAGATTCCGGGGCCCCTGGGATCGGCGCACCGAGTGTCGGCGCCGTACCAGGCATTGCGCACCAGCGATGGGCATATCAACATCGGCGCGGCCACCCAGTCGACCTGGGAGCAGTTCTGCCGGGCCACCGGGCTGGATAGTCTCATAGACGATGAGAGGTTCCGGATGCCCGGCGACCGCAAGGCCAGGGAGAAGGAACTGGCCGCGGTGCTGGAGGCGACGCTCTCTACGCAGCCCACGGCCTACTGGCTGGAACTGCTGGAGCAGGCGGGCGTCGTCGCGGGCCCTATCTACGATATGCAGCAGGTCTATGACGACCCACAGGTGAGAGCCAGGGACATGGTAGTTGATCTGGAGGATGACGACCTGGGGGTCCTGCGGCACATCGGGGTACCGATAAAGCTGTCGGAAACTCCCGGCAGCGTCCGGAACCGGGCGCCGGGGCTGGGCGAACACAGCCGGGAGGTACTGGAGGGGGCTGGCTACGGCGCCACTGAGATCGAGGCGCTCATTGGTTCAGGGACGGTGGTATGCCAATGAGACCAGTTGATGCCGGGAGCGTCTCGCCCAACAAGGTGGCGGCATGTGCCACTTCCCTTGGAACCACCTCCGCTAGCCGTTGCGCCATGCCAGGCCTTCGGTGGCTTCGAGGAAGCGGTCAATGAGGGTCTGGCTGGAAACTATAACGCTGGGGGTGAACAGGTTGGCGTCCTGCCCCTGGCGGTCAACCACGTTGCCCCCGGCCTCGCGGGCCAGCAAAAGCCCTGAGGCGCTGTCCCAGGGGGAGAGGGAATGGTGGAAATAG
>JAJEDS010000312.1 GCA_022821365.1 Dehalococcoidia bacterium
ACACTTGCAGATGTCCATCCCGCCTTGGCTTTCGTCCGGTTACTTCGGCCAGTCCTCGGAAAAAACAGGCAACGCTTCCCCGGGCGGGATGATGACGAAGATGTCTCCCTGGCCTATCTCGGCCAGGACCTTTCCTTCGGCATCGTACATGCGATGAGTCTCATTCCCGTTTTCGTCCTCCCCGGTGCATACCTGCGGTTCGAGGTCGTGGTGTATGACCTCCCACGTCTCGCTGTACGCCTTTCTGACGTGGATTACCCAAGTCTCTTCGGGAGCGGACGGCAGGTCATCGTCCTTCCGCAGGTGGGCCCGGTCGATCTCTCTCACGTCGTCCAGGAAGGCCATCACGCCTTCCAGCGTGGCCGAATGTTCCTCGCTCTCCGGCAGGTCGATTTCGGCGGCGGCGATCACCTCCTCCTCGAAGTCAACCCGGAGGACCTCGGTCAAGTCGTGGTACGGAGTGCCTGCCTCTTGGTAAAAGCCGTCATAGAGCTTCTGGAGAATCATTGAGCGGATCGCCAATGCGGGATATATGTTGTCCCAATAGTGATCCGGTCCCACCGAGTCAATGTATTCCTCGTTGTAGGCTCCGAACTCGCCACGCTCGTAAACGTCGCGCGCCCACTCCATGTGCTCTTCCAGTTCCTCATCAGTTACTTCGTAGCCGAGTTCAACGGCCTTCTGATGCAGGATGTGGCCTTCTATCAGGCTGGCCAGCGCGACGTTATCATCACCCCATTTCAGGGCCACTTCGTGCCGGTCTCGAAGGTAGTCGGTGGGCGGAGCGGTTTCATCGCCCGATCCCTGCAATTCTCTTTCCGCTAATTCCTTCATGTGCTGAAGATGCAGCACTGCTTCCTGTAATTCCCGCGCGGTGATTCGGGCGTCTCCGACGGTGGCAACCACCGTGTCGTCGTCATCGTTGGAATCAGCTGTCGCTATCTGCTCTCCCCGGTCGTCGTCGGACCGGAAGACGCCGAAACCAATGACCACGCCCCCGGCGATCAGGGCAGCCGCCACGAGCCAGGCCACCACCACGGAGGTCCGCGTCGCCTTGCTTGACCTGAATATCGTCATGGGTCGCCTCCCGCTCCCGCATTGCTGACAGTAGGCCGGTGACGGCGGCGGTTTCCGGCTGCTACGCTGGAAGCATGGCATTTTCCCGCGAGCGCATCCTGGACGCCTTGGCCCGGCTACCCTTCATCGACGCCGGCGAACTGGCCTTGATCCTGGGCGAGCCGCCGGCAGCGGCACACCGCGCCCTGACCGCCCTGCTGAAGGAAGGCGCCGCCGGGCGGGTGAGCCACGGCACGGCCCATCTGCCCTCCAGCCACCGCTATTATCTCACGCGAGAGGGCATCAACGAAGCCGCCGCACTCAGCTACGACTCGCCGTCGGACTTGGTGCGAGCCTACCCGGTATCCCGGGAGTGGCTGGCGTTGCTGCTGCGCCGCATGGACGCGGTGGCGTCGGTGTACCGCCTGGCGGCAAACCTGTCCCCCGGAGTGGACGGGCTGGAAACCCGGGTGGAGTTCCAGCGCCGTGGCCGCTTCGACGCGGTGATCACTCTCCACAACGGCCGCAGCTTCGGCGTGGTGCGCCAGGGCCTGGCCCTGCGGCGCCGCTCCCTCTACGACCGCCTGCGGGCCATCGCCGAGTATAACTATACCCGCCGCCCCTCCGCCGTGTTGATTCTGGTTCCCAGCCCCTGGGAGCAGCGGCTGACCAACGACTTCTGCCTGAACGTCGACCTGCGGGACTACCACGTGGCCGTGGAGTGTCGGGAAACGCTGGAGGAGTGGGACAACACGCTCTGGCATTCGGCCAACTGGACCTTCGGCAGGACCTACGGTACTCTGGAGCAGGTGGTCGCCCAGGCCGACTCGGGCAACTGGTTTCACCCCGAGACGCCGGAGCGCAAGCGGGCCTTCCTGCCCGACCCGGAGCGGATGGTCCACGCCGCCCCGGCCTTCGGCCTCAGCCCTGCCGAAAAGCGCGTCCTGGACCTGATCACCGACCACCCCATGATCCCCCGCCAGCACCTGGCCCTCTGGCTGGGCGTCTCCGACGGCAGGCTCAGCCAGATGACCCGCAGCCTTGCGCAGACCTGGGGCCTGGTGGAGCAGCACGGCAAACGGAGCGACGTGCGCTACACTTTGTCGGAACGGGGCATCGGCTACGTGACCCGCCGGGACCGGGCCCAGCTATCCACCACCATGGCCGCCTGGAGCACGGAGCTAACCACCGACAGCCACGGACGGTCCCGACCCCGGGGACACCGCATCCTCACCTGGGAACGCCAGACCAACCACGCCGACGGGATCACCTGGTTCCTGTCCGAACTGGCCGCCGAAGCCAAGGAAGACAGCGCCAGCGAACTGCAATGGTCCGTGCCCGCCGCCCGCGCCGACCGGGCCTTCAACCGGGGCGACGACGCCATCGCCCCCGACGCCGTGGGACACCTGCTGGTGGGCGGTCTCCACGTGCCCTTCCACTTCGAGCACGAGCTGCGCGCCCGCCATCCCAGGGGCGTGGCCGCCCGGCTCAGGCCCTACGTCCGTTACTACCGCTCCGACGCACCCCGCAACGACCAGCCGCCATTTCCCACCACGCTGTTCCTGGTGGACACCGAGGAGGTGGCGGAGACCTACGTCAACACGGCGTCCCACATGACCGCCATGGCGCTGCCCATCCTGGTGTCCAGTAGGGAGGTTCTGTCCGATAGGGGGCTGCTGGGGAGGTCCTGGCGTCCCCTGTGGGAACCGGAGTGTCCGCCCGTGGCGCTGGGGGAACTGGGCGCCTGGGAGTGGGACGGGCTGCGGCGACGGATGCGCCGGGCGGAGACACGTTAGTCATGCTGATACGGCATTATCTATCCAACACTGTGTCCGGGGGCGCAAACGTGCATTTCGGGGGTGATTTCGGGGTTGGCCGGGAGGCCGCGACGCATCATCCGGTGCCAAATTCAAGTACAAAACGGG
>JAJEDS010000193.1 GCA_022821365.1 Dehalococcoidia bacterium
AATCGCATCGGTCAATGGACTGGAAAACCTGCCCGACATTCGGGAGCTGATTCCATACCTTACGGTTTCCGCGGCGGAGATGAAGGACATTACCTTCATGCATTAGTAGACCTGCCCCGACAGCAGGTATTCACTCTAGAAAACCAGGAGGGCGGGTTCAGCGCCCGCCCTCAGACTTCCTCAACAGATCGGCCAACTACCGCGTGAATTGCGAAGCAACGCGAGTAGCCCACACAGTCGGCCCATTCTTTGGAAGTATAGCCAGGTCCAATTATTCGGAGGTCTAGCGAGCGTAAGAGGCCGGTCCTCGGTTGTTGCTACCGCTTCGATGCCTGTTCAACCTTCTCGTGAAGCAAGCGAAGAAGTTGGGCGTTTTCTTCCAGCGTGAAGTTGTCCACGTAATAGCGGTTCTGGCCGGAGCCGCCGTCCACGGCGCCGTCGTCCACCATTTCGGTAATCAGCCTGGCATCCTCTTCTATTGAAGGGAGCAAGTTGCGACCCACTTGCCGGGACATGGCCGCCACCAGGCCGTAACCACCCCAATTGGACACACTGGCTATGACCAGCCTGTCCACGGTACTGATTGCCGGCTCCTCAGGCAGGCGGTCCACCGGGGGTATGTGTTCAGCCACGTTTCCCATGCCAATCTCGTTACCGCCGTCGCCAATGCCCACCGACGGCAATCCATGCTCGAAAAGGTAGTCCAGCCGGGCGGTGTATTCCGTGATGTCGCGAGACAGCATATTCAGGTACACGTCGCTGGCATTTCGGCCGCACCGTTCTATCGTGATCAGCAAATTGGGACCCAATTCATTCAGTAATTGCTCGGCGACTGCCCTGCTTTCGTCCTCGCCGGTGATCGGGAAATCCACTACATCGGCCTTGTCTCCCAGCCATTTCCGCATCATTGGGGCCGTGTGGCGGTCGGTTACGTAAGTAACCTGGCTGCCCAATTCCTGCAATGCGTTGCCCAGTGCAATTGCGCCCGGCGGCCCGTCGGTCTCGTGCTGCCCCGCGGTCAGGATGTAGAACCCGGTAATGATTGCGACTTTGCCCGGGTGGTCCAGAATGTAGCGAGCCGCCTGGTCACAAAAGTCGGCGGGAAGAAAGGGCCTGAGTTCCGAAACACCCCGTTTGTCCTCTGAAAGGATGATATCCTCGATGGTCTCACCGCCGAAATTCATCTGCTAAACCTCACGTAACGGCTACGGGCCCGGAAAGAGTTGCTGGACTATAAGACGGCGTAATCGGCGTCCCGCTGGGCGGTCACGAACATGTGGCCGGGGGCATGGGTGATCATCAGAGACGGCCTGCAATTCAACGCCACGGCTTGGGGGGTTACGCCGCAGGCCCAGAACACGGGCTCCTCCCCGGGCCTGATTTCCACCGGATCGCCAAAGTCGGGGCGGTCAATGTCCCGGATACCGATTACAGAGGGATCGCCAATGTGGACCGGCGCGCCATGGGTGGCGGGAAAGCGGGACGTAACCTGCACAGCCCTCACGATCTTGTCGTGCTGCACCGGGCGCATGCTGACCACCATTGGGCCGGAGAAAACTCCGGCCGGGTTGGTGTCTATGCCGGTAATGTACATGGGTACGTTGCAGTTCATTTCCTGGTGGCGGAGGGGTATGCCGGCGTCAAACATGGCGGTTTCGAAGGAGAAACTGCAGCCCAGCAAGAACGAAACCAGGTCGTCACGCCAGATGTCCACCAGGGAATCCACCTCCCCGGTCAACTCGCCGTTCTCATAAACTCGGTAGTAGGGGATGTCGGTCCGAATATCCGCGCCAGGAGCGGTCAGGCGCGGTTCAACTTCTCCGGCCTCGATAACCTCCAGCAGTGGGCAGGGACGCGGATTGCGCTGGCAGAAAAGCAGGAAGTCGAAGGCCAGGTCTCGGGGCAGGATGGCCAGGTTGGCTTGCACATGCCCGGGGGCGACGCCCGAGGTTACGCCGCGCCAGTCGTTGGCCCGGATTCTCTGCCAGGTTTCCTGTGGAGTCGCGGGTAAAGACTGGGTGGTCATTGGCTCCTCCATGCAACGACGTACAGAGATAAAATTCTCCCAGGGAGGGAGGGTTTAGGATTGGTCAGGGTACACAATACTATTATCGCCGGTAGCTGGCAGTCAATTGCCGCCGCAGCGAGACCTTGCAAGCATCAAGAATAGATGGCAATCCCCATCATACGAGATTTGGTGCATCCCCGAAAATCTAATATACTTACGCCATTCGCTGACCACCCACAATTTCGGGGGCATACCGGTGTACACCGTATTCTTGCTGGCCGCCCACGGCAACGGGCTGCAGGGCTTGCTGGAAACCATGAGCCGGACAGGCCTGTCCTGCCTCTTTGGGTCCGATCTTTCACAGGTGGCGGAAGCCGCCGAGTCGGGCCACACAAACATGGACGCGGTGGTACTTGACGTTGCCTCTTTCAGGCCCGTGGAATGCCAGGATATCGTGGCAAGCTGCCGGAACCTGAAAGTTCCGCTACTGGCCGTGGTGCCCACCGAAGGACTGGCGGACTATGATCCGTCCATGAATCCGGACGAGTTCATTGTTAACCCGATGGAACAGGACGAACTACTGGCCCGGCTCAAACAGGCAATTTTCAGGGTCAGCGGGCCCACCGGCGGCCAGTTGCTCAAGGTTGGCGACCTGGTTATCGACCTGGAAAAGTACGACGTGATGATGGCGGGGCGGAGGGTCTCCCTTACCTACAAGGAGTTCCAGTTACTGGTGATGCTGGCCTCCAATCCCGGGCGGGTGTATTCCCGGGATGTGCTTTTGAGCCAGGTATGGGGTTACGACTACCTGGGCGGCACCCGTACCGTGGACGTCCACGTAAGAAGGCTTCGTTCCAAGATTGAAGACCCGGACCATTCATTCATAGAGACCATCTGGAACGTGGGGTACAGGTTCAGGGAGTCGCGCTAACAAGCCAAGCGCTTGACCAGTGTTTGTGTCGCGCGATTGGCTGTTGATTCGAGGCCGCGTTGGGGCGCGGAGCTCTGGATTCCGGCCTACGCCGGAATGGGGGTTGAAGCGCGACAATTTCATCTTGGCTTGCTGATA
>JAJEDS010000088.1 GCA_022821365.1 Dehalococcoidia bacterium
GCTGACAAGGACCCAGCCATTCATGGCTTCACCCGCATCCAACCACCTGTGGCGTCCCCCAATAGCCGCCTGAGGATATTCCCCGGACAGGCTGCTAGATCTCCACCGCGTGGACCACCGAGACCTTCTCGATGGGCACCACGTGGGACAGGATGAACTGGGCCACGTCCCGCCGCATGGGATCGTCCATGTCGCAGTCCTTCAGATAGCTGAAGTTAGGGAAAGCCTCGTCCATCATCTTCTTGACCCGGGCGTAGCCGTGCCGGGAAGCCACCAGGTACTCCACGCTGCTGGGGTCGCGCCCCAGTTCAATCTGCTCGGTCTCCATGTCGGTCAGCTCGGCCTCGTAGTCTACCCGGTCGATAATGGCCATCTGCTCCAGGGCCTCCCGCCGGTGGTGGTCGATCTCCTTGAAAAGCTGGTAAAGGGAAGAGACCATGGTGGAGACCTCTTCCAGAAGCTGGGGCACCCGGGCCTGCTTCTCGTACACCGATTCCATCTTGCGGGTGCATTCTTCCATGGCGTTCTTGCGGGCCCGGTCCCAGCCCTGCTCGCGCTGGGCGCGGGCCAGTTCCTGCCGCAGCACCGGGGCCTCGGCGGCCAGGTTGCCCAGGCGGTTCACGGCGTTCTCGGCCTCTTCGGCCTTGCGCAGGCGTTCCGTAAGGTCGTTGTTGATGCGAGTTACCATATCGTGCCACTCCTTATCGGTGGTGATTGGGTGTGTTAGTCCCTTCGCCACGGCACATCTCGGCCGGACGATACTGAAAAGGAGGGTCCTCCTGGACCCGTGGGCACAGCGGCGCTGAAGACCGGTTTCGAGGGGGCGGTCACCGCCGAAAGGGTTTTCCGGCAGCAGGAGCGTTTGGAGCGGCGGTCGGGTCCGGTGGTGGCCAGCGGCTCAATGGCGAGGCGCCGACCGGAATAATAAAAAAACTGGAGAATATTCCTCGAATTGATGTACCGGACTGTTGAACCTGCTCTCCGGGCTTGCCTGCCGTCTGCGACCTGACTCCTCGAACTCCCGGGTATCAGTCGCGTTGCCATGCCCTGAGACTATTCTGTTTTCCCGCCGGACCAGCCGGGCGGTAGACCCTCCGTGGGGTCAGTTTGCTCGTCTATGCTCTGCCACCTCCCTGCACCAAATTCCCGCAGCCTCACTACCTGCAGTGGCGTTCTGCCTCTCACTCGGGCCTCGCGGCACTGCTCACATCATCCCTTCTGCTCTGGTCTATCCATTAAATCCCATCGTCAACCAACGCCGCAAGGTGAACGAAATCCAATATTGACCAGAATTTGAGAACATTAAGAGAATTGGTTGCCTCTTCCGGCCAGTTGGTGTTCCGTCATCACCACGCAACCTGGTTCCAGCAGTTGTCCCCTACGCAGGAGAGCGTACGAGAATCACCGTTTAACTGGAGGGTGACGGTTCGGGACACCCGGAACAGGTAGACCTGTCCGGCGGTGAACCGCTCAATCGTGCTGGCATCGCCAACCTTTGGATCAAAGAACTGCCACCGCTTGCGGGTATTGTCGTAGGTAAACACGGATACAAGCTCCGGGTTCGCCTGGAACACGAAGGCTGGCGTATCTTCATACCGGGCAACCGAACTGGCGTTCAGGTGGAAGTTTGAAGTTATTCTCCCCAGTTCCCACTGGGCCCATGTTTCCATGGCCGTATGGTTATCAACGGTGAATGTAACCGGATGGTCCGACCGGTGGGTATGGATGCTGAACCTTCCCCCCGGTCCGGCCAGGGTTGCCCCGACGAGCTTGGTCCCGTCGTAGGCATTTATGGCAGTTCCCTCCGGCGCCGGAGCGCCGTCCAATCGGGCCGTTCCCAGGAATACATGAGGCGGGTCACCGCCCCCGGGCAGTTGGGGAGCAGGAGTGACCGTGGGTGTCCCCGTGGGAGTGGGAGCCGGCGTGGGTGTGGGAGGCCCCAGGACCGTAAATTGATGGTGAGCCACATTAAGGTAGCCCGTCTTTACAAAAACGTTATACCGACCCGGGTCCAGGGAGGGAATGATAAAGTCAAAGGTCAACCTGCCGTTCTGGTCAGCGGAAGCTCGGGGATTTGGCATTGCATAGACGCTCCCGACTTGCACGCCCCGCAGTCGCGCTTCAGGGGGAAATCCCCGTCCATAGACTTTTACGACAGAGCCGGGTAAGCCGCTGGCGGGGCTGAGTCTGATAGTCCCATCCAAATCGCTGAGGGGGACTGTGGGGGTAGGCGTAGGAGTGCTGGTAGGAGTAGGCGTAGGAGTCCGTGTAGGCCGGGGTGTCGGCGTTGGCGTTGGGTCTGTAGTCACCGTAAAGGCTGCGTAGACGGTTAAATTCCCGGCGGTGATCTCAACAGTTTGGCTCCCCAGTTCCCGGTCAGGGATAATTCTTTCGATGGACAAGTTTCCGTCTGAATCCGTGTAAAGTTCCTGCCCAGCGATCAAGCGGCTCCTGCCTACGGTCACCTCTTGAATTCGAACATTCGCCCTAAAGCCTTCCCCGGCAAAGACGACTGAGGTTCCGGGAGGGCCGCTGGTTGGGCTGACACGGATCAGCGGTGGCAACACCTCGTGGGTTACCGTTTCCTCAACCACCACACTGGCAGAATCCTGAAAAGATGCTTTGACCGTGTTTGTAGAAGGGATGACTGCGGTGTCTGGAATACGAACTTGCGCTTCGAAATCGCCGCTGGCATCGGGTACTACGGAGAAAGTGGCGAGTACGTCGCTGCCAGTGCCGTACGTAATTGCCACGGTGAAGCTGGAGCCATTGTCGTTCTTGCTTGGGAAATTCTCGCCCCGGACAACCGCGACGGTCCTTAATCGGCCGCCACTCGGGGCGATAGACAAACTTCTGGTCGGTATAGTTATCGTCACGGAACCAGAAACGCCTTCAGAGTCGGTTGCCTGAATGGTCTTGGTTCCTGAAGCCGTGGTTGTTGCATTCAGGGGCAGGTCCAGCGTGGCTGACCATTTGCCTTCGCTATTGACGCTGACCGTGTTGCCGCCGTTAATGCGGGCCCAGGGTATGGCCTCGCCTGCCAGGGTTATGCCGGATACCTGTGTTTCCCCCTCAGCCACCTCGCCAATTTCGGCATCGGCGGTGAAGCCCGTAGCGGTAAGGGTTATCCGCTGGTTGGCCACCGCCGAATTGGATGATACCGACACCTCCGGGCCGTTGTTCTGGGCAATAGTGGTGGCAATGCCCCCCAGGAATAATGTGACCACCATGGTCGATACAATTGACAGAGCTATGACTACAGAGTAGACCGGTTGCTTTCCCACTTAGCCTCCTCCCCCCACCCGGAATTGCCAGTTGAATATTGTTTCTCACAACGCGTGCCGCTGAATCTTAACCCAATGCCACATTATAGTCTCAAACAAGCCAACCCGATATACACCCCACTCGGGCTCAGCCGTACAGATTCGCGGAGTCGTTCTGGGCCCAAACAGTTATTCCGGCCTCGAACCGGAAGCCAGAAAGGCCTGGCCCATTCCAGCATATGGAGGGCAAGGGTCCCGGGTACCGGCGAAAGCCGGTATGACGATGTAGATGAGCAACCTGTTCCCCCTGCTCCTGAACAGTTACAGAAAGGGGCCAAGGGCGATTACGCTTGGTGAACTGCATCTCAGCCGTAGTTCCAGGGAAGAACGAAGCTCCCTCCGCCCGGGAACGGCGCGCTTGCTCCAAGTCTGATTTGAGATTGCTGTGGGAAAAGAGGCAGGGCAACCGCAATATGGGTGGTACTGCCAGGGGACTGGCGAGAAGGGCGGTTGGTGGAGAAGGGGAACGATTGCGGAGTATTTGTGGGCTGTTTCACTGGCGCAGCCCCTAATGCCCGTGTCCTCCTTCGCCGGGTCCATGGGAATGCCCATCTGCGGCTTCGTCCTTCTCTCCTTCTTCTTGTCCTTCGCCATGGTCATCCTCCGTTACTTCCGCAAAGACGAAAGTGTCGGGGTAGGCGAAGGCGGCGAATGCTTGCACGGTATCCCTGAATCCAGGATCGGCCACATAGAAGGAGTAGCCTTCCCGCAACACGAAAATGTGATGGGGGATATGCGCTATGTCTTCAATCATGTGCAGGCCGGACAAATCCGGGTTTTTCACGACCGCCTCAATTGATTCCGCGATGATGAGGTCGGGTTCATGGTCGACAACTATGGCCGGACTGATTTGCTGGTGTCCCTCGTGGGTTACTATGTTCTCCATCTTCAAGAGTTTGAAAACTTCGTCAACCGTTGTGTCTCGCCCGGGCGCGTGCCAGTCTTCGCTGTGAAAATAGGCTGTGTACACGGGCCTGATATCCCTCATCTTTTCGCCTATTTCCGGGAATACGGAAACCAATATGCCTGTGTCGTACTCGTCTCCCTCCGTCGCAGGCTCAGGCGCAGCCACTATGGCCGGAGTCACAGTCGGTTCCGGCGTTAATGTGGGAGTGGGGAGGAGAGTCGCCGTGGGTACAGGCTCAGGCGTAGCAGTAGCCGCCGGCTCCTGCTCCGGAGCGGCAGCGCTGGCGCACCCTACCGACAGCAGAAGCAGTAACGCCCCGCATACAAAGTGCTTTCTCATTTTCATTTCTTGCCTCTTGATACTTCATACTAGGCTATTCTAACAGTTATAGTACGGGGAGAGGCAATGGGTTTATCTACGCCGATACCAAAGGGGCTTGTACCATCAGCCAGGACCATCGCAGAGTCGGATGCAGGTAAGGCCTGCCGCTCATCTTGAGCTTGGCGAAGGGCTCAGGACGGGCGGAAGTTTCCGGGGTTCATGGTATACCGGCAGTGATGCGTCGGGCAGGAAGGAATGAGTTCGGCGTCAGGGCAATCGTGAGTGGAACTGCCCTGGCTATGGATAACTCAACCTTGTCAATGGCCGGGCCGCTGATATACTTCGCTTCAAAATCTCCGGCTTCCGCCTTGCTGCCACAGGAAGAAAGGGGCATTACACGGGAAGCCGGTGGGCTGCTATCAGGTCAGCCCCAGGGAGAGAGTGAAACTTTGGCGGTCATGAGTGGCGGTGAAGCCCTTGCCAAATCGCTGGCAAGCGAGGGCGTCGAGACGGTATTTGGGATACCGGGCATACAGATTTACGGGATCGTGGCCGGGCTGCGGGACGAGGAAGGCATCCGCATGGTGGTGCCGCGCCACGAACAGGCCACGACCTTCATGGCTGACGGGTACGCCCGCGCGTCGGGAAAGCCAGGGGTGGCGCTGGTATGCCCCGGAGCGGCCCTGTACAATGCCGCCTCCGGCCTGACCAACGCCTATGCCCGCTCCGTACCCCTGCTCATTATCGCGGGCCAAATCCCTCGGGGCGCCATCGGCAAGAATCTGGGGGCAGTTCACGAAGTCGCAGACCAGGCAGACATCGTGCGGCCGGTGACCAAGTGGCGGCGTCAGGTCTCAAGGCCCCGTGAAGTTCCCGACGCCGTATTCGAAGCCTTCAGGCAAATGCGGACTGGCCGTCCTCGCCCGGCGCTGCTCGAGATGCCTCCCGAGGCAGGCGTAGAACGCGAGGAGGTCCAGCTTCGAAATTCTGCCCGCATCCCCCGGATCGTGCCCAGTCGGGAAGACCTGCAAGAGGCTGCCCGGGCAATCGCCGGGTCCCGCACACCCCTGATTTATGCCGGAGGCGGCGTGGCGCGCTCCGAAGGGGAAACGGCGTTGGTGAAGCTGGCAGAGGCGACCAATATACCCGTGATTACCTCCTCTGGCGGGAAGGGGACCATCCCCGACCGCCATCCGCTGTCCTACGGCTCGTGTTTCAGCCCCCGCGGCGAGATGCAGGAAATGAACCAGCTCTACGAGGTGATGCAGTCGGCCGACGTAGTGATAGGCATCGGTACGCGCCTGGCCTTCGGCAATCCCGCCGGTGAAGCGTCCACTCTGGTCAACATCAACATTGACGACGGGGAGTTGACCAGGCACCAGGCGAACACCATTCCCCTGCACGGCGACGCAAGAGCGACTATCGAAGCGTTGCTCCCATACCTGGACCAGGCCGGAGCGGGGGAGCGGCCCTCATCCGCCGAGGCAGTGGAAGCAGCCCGCAGGCTGATAGCCTACTATGACATCCGGCTTAAAGAGCCGCAGTACGCGATCCTGGAAGCAATCCAAAGGGCCGTCCCGGAGGACGCTTTTGTAGTTTGGGACATTACGCAATTTGGCTACTACGCCCGCACTCACTGGCAGGTCAATCACCCAAAGACCTACATCGACTCCGGCTACTCATTCAACCTGGGCTACGCCTTCCCCACCGCGCTGGGCGTAAAGGTGGCCAAGCCCGACCGCCCGGTAATCTGCATGACGGGAGACGGAGGCTTCATGTTCAACTCATCGGAGCTTGCCACGGCCATGAAGTACGGCATCAACGTGGTGACGGTGGTTTTCAGGAACGACTCCTACGGAAACGTTGCCCGCGACCTGGAAGACGCCTTTGGCGGGGCCTACGGCACGGGCTTGCACAACCCGGACTTCGTCAAGTTCGCCGAGTCCTTCGGAGCGGTGGGCATGCGGGCGGACGACCCAATGGACCTGGAAAGGCTCATTCCCCTCGCGCTGGAGCGACAGGCGCCGGTAATCATAGACGTGCCGTTCAGGGAGATGCCGATTCCCCCCGCGCCGCAGTTCGCTCCGTTCTACCGCCTGCCCTGGACTATGCCCCAGCAGGGCTTGATACAGTCCTGAAGCGACGGTAACAAGGGAAGATCGGGGCGGAGTGGTCGGTGACTTCCTTCGATAAGCCCGTGGCCGACAAAGGGTAAAATCCACGTACTCGCCCCTCTAATCCTCCAGCTAATATCCAGTGCCTGCGGTGTCCGACCGAAGAAAGGGGATACTGCAGAATTCCAACATCCAGGTCGGATAAGTGTAATCGTATGTTACAATTCCCGCAGACCATAGGTTAGGAAAGGCCGACAATGTATGAGAAGCGGTGCGGCAACTGTCAGACACTCTACAGAATAATTGAGCAAAAGGTGTCATTCCGGGACAGCGACTTTCTTCAATGCAAGATATGTGGCTCGGAATTGCACCGATGGAATGGGGCGGTGGTCTGCCGGGCGGAACTCGTCGAAACAGCCAAATCCTCTTCAAATGAGGTTTATCAAGAGACCGAAGCTGAAGAACGCTTGGAACTTCTTGAAGATACTGCGATCGCCAGGGAAGCTGAGGAGGAATACGAACGTCTAGGATTAGAGGAAACGACTCCTTACTCGGGATATCGGGCTAAGCGGCTTGGGTCAGAGTCATCCGTATGAAGTAAGGCTCACGCCTCACGCAGAACGCGACTTGGACGCAATGCCGATAAGCGACTTCCGTCGTGTTGACCAGCGCATCTTATCTCTGGCTGAAAACCCGCGACCCAGGGGAACCGTGAAGCTTGGCGACCTGTCCTATCGGGTTCGCATTGGGAATTGGCGAATTATCTACATAGTTGACGATGACAACCGTACCGTGCTGATTCGCAACGTACGCCGCCGAGGCGAAGGCACATACCGAAATCTGTAATTGACCAGCGATTGCCCACGCCTATCAGCGAAAAGTATCTCCCCCAATGCTTCCCCCTACCCCTCAGACAAACGCCCCGTCTCCCTCGCCCACGCCTGCACCCCCCGGCGGAAGGCCAACGCGCCCATGGGGGCGATGACCGCCTGCAGGGCTTCCAGGACTTCCCTTTCCGTGGCCCCGTTCTCCAGGGCCACCCGCACGTGGGCCTGGATCTGCTCCACGTCGGCCTTCAGGGCCGCCTCCACCACAATCTGCAGCAGTTCCTTGGTCTTGCGGTCCAGGGTGCGCTGGCCGGTGTAGGTGGCTTCGATAAAGTCGCCGTACTTTTTGGCCCACTCCAGGTCGGCCTCAGCCATGATGCGGTGCATCTCCAGGGAATAACCCCGGTGCTGGGCCTGGGAGTCAAGAAATGCCTGGGTCTCGTCGGTGGACATGGTCTGCTCCTCCCTTAATTGTTCATCCACGAATAAACACGAACTTTCACTAATGTTTTATCTTTACTACAAGTATTTGTGAAAATTCGTGCCCATTCGTGGATAGGAAATTTCTGCCTACAGATTGTAGTGGACCCGGGCAGCCGCCTGCTTCGGGTTGTCCTGCTGGAAAAGGTCGGGGTGCCTGCCAAGGTGAAGCGCCAGGTGGTAGGTGAACAGCTGCAGCGGCACAACGCAGGCCAGGGGACTCCACAACTCCGGCAGTGGCTTCATGGTGAAGGTGGCCGATGCCAGGGATGACAGTTCTTCGTCTCCTTCCTGCACCAGGGCCCACACCGGCGCGCCGGCGGCGGCCGAGGCGCGGGCAATGTCCAGCGACCGCTCGTACCCGGGGCCCGGCGGTGCGATCAGGGTAACCAGGCACTGGTCGTCCACCGAGCAGAAGGGGCCGTGCAGCAGTTGCTCCACCTGCAGACCCTCACAGTCGGAGGCGCTGGTCTCCTTGATTTTCAGGGCCACCTCGTAGGCGTTGGCCGTATTCGGCCCCCAGCCCACCGAAATGAACCGCTGCAGCTCACCGTGTTGCCCCACCACGTCCGCAATGTCCCCTTCCCGCTCGATGACGTCGGCAACTGAGTCGGGCACATCCAGCAACCGGTCCTTCAGGCGACCCGCCTCCCCATTGCCGTTCACCGCAACCCCCAGTTCTGCTGCCAGCATGGCCAGCACGGTGAGAGCCGTGGTATAGCTGATGGTGAAGGCGGAGGACCGCTCTGGCGCTACCGTGTGCAGGGATAAATCCGCCACGCGCAGCCGCGGCCCGGGGTCGGTGGAGGTTACCGCCACGGTGTAGGCGCCCCGCTCCTTCGCCAGTTCCAGGGCCAGGAAGGAGTAGGTCTTGGTGCCCCGGTGGCTGATGATGATGACCGCGTCTTCCGGCCCCAGGGACGGCGGGTAGCCGCAGAACTCGAAGGAGTGCCACCCCTGCACCTGGATATTCGGCCCGGCGAAGCGGCGGAACCAGTGTTCGGCCACCAGCACCGCGTGCCATGAGGTGCCTATTCCCACGATGTAGATGTGCCTTTTCGCGGCCAGGACTTCGGCCACTTCTTTTGCCGCGGCCGCGTGCTGATCCAGCATCTGGGCCATGGCATCGGGCTGGCCGGTTATGGCGTCGTACATGAAATAGGGGTGGGCCTGTCTCACTTCCGGCTGTTGGGTCATGGCGTTCCTTTCGTGTTCCCAAAGGGTCTTGTCTGCCCAGGAAATATACACGAACTCCGGGGAATGGGTAAGTGGCCCTGTGGCGACTATTGGGCGATTGCACATTGATTTCCCGGGACTGTCAAGCCGTTTATTTGTGAGGTCGTTTCACCCACGGAGACGCGGAGAACGCAGAGTTTCACAGTGGCGTTCCGTGCTGCCCGGGTACCCTGCGTCTCTGGGGTTAAGGGACGCCTAAAAATGAAATCGTCCCGGGGCGACCCGGCCGGCGGTAGCCCTGCGACCGCACCCTGTGCGACAATGAATGTAGGCGGCCACTCCAAAAGCGCGAAAATGCCGCTATTTTCAACAGGAGGTGGGCAGGATGGACCTGGTCGAGGAACAACTTCGCTACAGCAAGACCATTGCCGTTGTCGGCATTTCCGACAACCCGGAACGGCCCAGCCACGGGGTTTCTCGCTATATGCAGGCCCAGGGCTACCGCATCATTCCGGTCAACCCCATGATCGAGGAAGTCCTGGGAGAGAAGAGCTACCCGGACTTGAAGTCGGTGCCGGAACCCATAGACATGGTGGACATATTCCGCCGCTCCGAGTTGGTGGGGCCGGTGGTGGACGAGGCCATCGAAGTGGGGGCCAAATATATCTGGATGCAGGACGGCGTGATCAACGAGGAGGCCGCGGCCAAAGCGGAAGCCGCCGGAATCCCCGTTATCATGAACGATTGAACCCTCCGGCAACATCGCCGCCGGTTCGGCGGCAGCTAGAGACCCTTTTGGCGAATCACTGAAAAAGGACAGGAAAAACAGAATCCCACTGGCAGTTTGGGCCGCCGGAGAGTAGATACCTCCGGCGGCCGTGCCTGTTCTTCCTGGCGGCAGATTATCGGATTCCGAGGTATATCGGATAAGTCCGGACGAGGGTACAATTGCGGGGCAGTATTCCAGGAAATGAGGGAGACTTACTTTATGATGGAAGACCGTCTCAGCAATATGGAAGACTTTGCCCTGATTTCCATGGAACTCCACCGCATGGCGGAGGCAAACCGGCAGCAATTGATTCTAAACCAGCGTCAGGCGGAATTGGACCAGCGCCGAGCGGAAGAAAGGCAGCGTCAGGCGGAAGAAAGGCAGCGTCAAGCGGAAGAAAGACTGCTCCAATTGGAAGCTTCCCAGCAGCATATCCAGGAACTTCTGGCACGCATGACCCAGCTTGTTGCCTTGATTCAGGCGGACATTGTGCGCCTGGACGAGACCCGTTAGCGGCGCTCTAACCTCCCTCTAACTTGCCCGTTATCGCGAAAGAAAGATTGGAACCTCCGGCAGAATCGCCGCCGACTCGGAGGCAGCCAGGCCCCGGGAAGGAATTGACAGTTATAGCAGAAATTCGATCCACTCTACCCGCTTTTCCGCCGCCGGACCTTGAAATGCCGGCGGCTTTTTTGTTGATTACATGGTTCGCAGCAGGGGAGGTCAAGACTGACATTAAGAAAGCGGAGACAGCCAGTCGACAAACCCGTCCTCCCTTCTCACTAATGTTTGTTATTCGTAATTGTTGATATTTAATATGCAACATATCGTAGTTTCTTGACAGCAAAACACTGATTGAATAATATTGAGCCATCAAACTGGTGGCAGAAATCGTTTTCCTGTTGGGCATTTGGTCTGACCACCGAATGGCCAGCAACCAGGAAGTAACGAAATTGAGGAGGTTCGAGCATGGCAAATAATGACATTGCGCTGATGGCCCACCTGATGCGGCGGGCAGGTTTTGGCGCCTCCTACGATGAACTGGAACAGCGGGCAGCCGCGGGCTACGAAGCCACGGTGGAAGAGTTGCTCAACCCCGGCAACCAGCCCAGGCTGGAAATGGACGTTCTGGAGCGCCGCTTCGTTGACTGGCGGGAAATGAATGCCCTGGAAGTGAACCAGGCCTTCTGGACCTACGCCATGATCAACACCCAGCGGCCCCTGGAAGAGAAGATCGCCCTCTTCTGGCACGGCATCTTCTGCACCGGCAACTCCAAGTGCGAGCACGGCCGCCAGATCAAGCTCCAGATCGATATGTTCCGGGAACACGGTCTGGGCAGCTTCCGCGATTTGCTCCTGGGCCTTTCCAGTGATCCGTCCATGATTTTCTACCTGGACAACTGCATGAGCCACAAGGACGCCATCAACGAGAACTGGGGTCGGGAACTGCTCGAACTGTTCTCCATGGGCGTGGGCATGGACGGTGATGCCAACTACACCGAGGATGACGTAAAGGAATGCGCCCGGGCCTTCACCGGCTGGACCATTACCAACGCCATCCCCCGCTACCCCTATGGCCGCTACGAGGCCGGTTTCATCTACAACCCCGCCGACCACGACGAGGGAAACAAGACCTTCCTGGGCGAGACGGGCAACTTCAACGGCGACGACATCATTGACCTGATTGCCAGGCAGCCGTCCACCGCCCGCTTCATCTCCCGCCACATGTATAACTTCTTCGTGGCCGACGACGTTCAGGTTCCCGCCTGGCAGAATACCCCGCCCAGGGACATGGAGACCATCAAGCTGCTGGAGGACGAGTACTTCCGCTCCGGCTACAACATTGGCTCCATGCTGCGCGTCCTCTTCAACTCCGACGCCTTCAAGAATGCCCGCTTCACCAAGGTGAAGAGTCCCGCCGAGGCCGTTATCGGCACCATGCGCGTGGTCAAGGACTTCACGTCGCCCAAGCCGGGTATTCATGGCGTAGCCAACACCATCCGCTACATGGGCCAGGACCTGATGAATCCCCCCACGGTGGAGGGCTGGCACACCGGCGGCGAGTGGATCGACAGCGGCACCCTGGTGGAGCGCATCAACTTTGCCGCCGACCAGGTGGGCAACCTGGACCTGCCCGGCGTGCAGGACATGGTGGCTCGCGTCGGTTCCGAGGGCGCCAGTACCGCGGAACAGGTGGTTGACCGCTGCCTGGAACTGCTGGGGGCCTATGAACTGGCGGACGATACCCGCGAGCAGCTGATCGCCCACGTAGGCAGGGGCGGCGACCTCGTACCCGGCTCTGCCGAGTTCTCCCAGCGGGTGGGGCAGACGCTGCAGCTCATCGTCTCCACCCAGGAGTTCCAGTTCGCATAGCCCACCCAATGGCGATGGGGCGTTTCATCGATGGATCGCAGGGGCAACCCTTGTGGTTGCCCTGCCGAATGAACTGCCCGGCTGATCGCAGGGAAGGCGCCCACCAGGGGCGCCCCTACATAAGGGCTTGTAGCCAGGCAAAGGAGAGGACGAAATGACTTCTAACAAGAAAGATCCGGTGCTGGTTGTCCTGCAGCTTTCCGGGGGCAACGATGCGCTGAATACCGTGATTCCCTACGGCGACCCGCTGTATGCCGACAACCGGCCTTCCGTGCGGGTGCCCGACGACCAGGTCCTGAAGATTAACGACTACGTGGGCCTGAACCCCAACATGGGCCCCATGAAGCAGCTCTACGATGAGGGCAAGATGGCCATCATCCAGGGCGTGGGCTATCCCAACCCCAACCGGTCCCATTTCCGCTCAATGGATATCTGGCACACCTGCGAGCCCGACAAGGTGGGCACCGAGGGCTGGCTGGGCCGGGCCATCAAGGAAATTGACCCCAGCGCCGAAAACGTGCTGACCGGCGTCAACTTCAGCCGCGGCCTGCCCCGCGCCCTGGCCATGCCCGGCGTCCCCGTGGCCTCCGTCGGCAACCTGGCCTCCTACGGCGTGCTGACCGGCATTGAGGAGGAGGACCAGCGGGCCGACGCACTGGACGTCTTCTCCCGCATCTACTCCCCGGCCATGGGCCGCGGCGGCGTGGTGGACTACCTCTCCCGCACCGGCATGGACGCCCTCAAGGGCGCCGATATCCTGAGCACCGCCCCGGAAATGTACTCGTCATCTGTCGAGTACGGCGGCGACGTGGTGGGCCAGTACATGCGCAACATCGCCCAGACCCACCTGGCAGGCTTCGGCACCCGGGTGTTGTACACCACGGCCCCCTACAACAGCTTCGACACCCACGCCGGCGAACTGCAGGCCCACGCCAAGCTGTGGAGCGAGACCTCCCAGGCTGTCGCCGACTTCATGGACGACCTGCGGGAACATGATGCGGCCGACGAAGTTACCCTGCTGGTCTTCACCGAGTTCGGCCGCCGGGTGCACGACAATGGCTCCGGTACCGACCACGGTTCCGGCGGCATGGCCTTCGTCATCGGCGAAAACGTCAAGGGCGGCCTGTACGGCGAATATCCTTCCCTGGAGGCGGACAAGCTGCTGGAAGGCGACCTGCATTTCAACAACGACTTCCGCAGCATCTACACCACGCTGCTGGAAAGCTGGATGGGCCTGGACGCCCAGCCCCTGGTCAACGGCAGCTTCGAGAAGTTCGACTTCATCTAGCCGGGGCCGACCAATGACAATATTGGTAGGGGCAGACCTGAGTGTCTGCCCTGGCCCATAGACACTGAACTTGGCAGGGGCGGAACATCACATCTGCCCCCGCCCACACAACGCCTGACAGGGAGGCCAATATGACCACCACACGATTTGCTGGAATTACACTCCAGCCCAGCCACACCATCGGCCGGGCCGAGTTCTCCGGCCCCGGCTTCCGCAATCCCGTGGCCATGGTCCGGGGCGAGGAAGACACCATGTATGTCCTCAACCGGTCCTACGACTACCGGCCCGACGGCAAGCGGGTAACCATCTGCACCATTGACGAGGACTACATCGGCGAGTTCGCCCGGGGCGTTACCACCGCCGGCGAGGGCGAACCTTCGGACGCCGACGGGTCCCTCATCTGGCCCACCGCCATCGCGCGGGACGCGGCGGGCAACGTCTATGTCGCCGACGAGTGGCTGAACCGCATATCAATTTTCGACGCCGACGGCGCCTACATCAGCAAGTGGGGCACACCCGGCTCCGGCGACGGCGAAATCAGCAGCCCCTCGGGGCTGGCCATCGACCAGGACGACAACCTGCTGCTGGTGGACTGCGACAACCACCGGGTCCAGAAGTTCACGAAAGACGGCCAGTACATTTCCCAGTTCGGCAGCAAGGGCGACGGCGACGGCCAGTTCAACATGCCCTGGGGAATTACCGTTGACCGCAACGGCGATATCTATGTTGCCGACTGGCGAAACGACCGCATCCAGAAGTTCGACCGCAACGGCAACTTCCTGATGAAGTTCGGTAGTTCCGGTTCCGGCGACGGGCAGCTTGACCGTCCCACCGGCGTGGCCGTGGCCAAGGACGGCAACATCTACGTTACCGACTGGGGCAATGACCGTCTGCAGGTGTTCAGCGCTGATGGCGAGTACCTCACCCAGACCGCCGGCGACGGCAGCCTGTCCAAGTGGGGCAAGGAAAAGCTGGACGCCAACTCCGAAATGTGGCAGGAACGGGATATCGCCCAGGGCCTGGAACGGGAAAAGCTTTTCTGGGGCCCGATAGCGGTTACCGTGGATGACGACGACAACGTCTTCGTAGTCGAGTCGGCCCGTTCGCGCATCCAGATTTACCGCAGGCAGGTACCGGTCTTCTTTGGTGGGCGGCTGTAGGCTGCTTTCCCAACAAATTGGTTATGGCATTTGGGGCCGGGTCAGTCAAACCCGGCCCCAAACTTGTTGAGTTCACCGCCGGGCAGGTTGGATGGGGCGGAAGAGGATTCGGACCGGCCCTTTTTTCAGTTCCGTGGTGCTTCCCAGGCGGCAGGAAACTGAAACGAACCCCAGCCCGAACTATTGGCACCTGCCGCCCGGTTTCGTATGACGGGGCGCCTCGGACGTTAGTCTGAGTTCCTGCCGGAAAGCCTCGCGTTAACCAGGCGGTTCAAACTGATGCCTTCTTCGGCAGCCTCCATTGATAATGTACGATGCATTTCCGGTGGTATACGCACCACGAACCTGCCACTGTAGGCGCGGTCTGCCAGGGGTTCCGGTATTTCTTCATCGTTAGCCCGCATATCATTGATACACTCGGAGACTAACTGCCGGATTCCTGCAAAGGCGCCCTCCTGGGTGGCGTCCAACCAACTCAACGAGGGAAACTCTGCGCACATTCCCAGGTGTTCCTTATCTTCGGCAGACCAGGTAACCCGGTAAGTATAGTGGTCAGCTTCCATCCTGTTGCAACCTCTCCAGAGCTTTGATAACCTGCCGGACCTGGTAGGACTTGGCCATTCCTCTGTTGTTTTGGATATTCACCCTGGGATCGCCAGGCCAGGGAGTCCGGTAGACTCTGTGACTGGTGCCCCGCTGGCGAGGCTGGCCAAAGAAAAGGTCGCAAATTCGGGCCAGCATGTTGAACCTGACGGAACTGGGATTCTTCCCAAGTTGGGCGATAGCCTCCTCAATATGCTTAACCCGCTTTCCGCGTCAAACAATGGAGCCGCTGCCTGCGTCGGACGCAGTGAACTGTCATCGATGTGTTAAGGCAGTGCACTCTAGTGTGACGATGTTATAATATCATTATTGGTACTGCAATGTACCAAGGGAGAACAACCGAGTCTATTTTTACGCCCTGACTTGCCAATGCAACCGCATAAAGACTGCGTAGCGCTCTAGACATGTGATCTTCTCCCAAACACTCCATCATAGTTGCCCTTTCCCTTCTTCCATCTCTCCTGCTTCTGCCTCAACCGCCTCTCATTGGTGCTACCTGGCTATCCCGCCTTTAATGCGGTTGCGCTATCACGGTTATCCACCCCAAGCAAAACCCCCCAACACCGTGTATAATGCCTCCAAAATCTAATGAGGAGGGTCAGCATGACGGAGATAGGCAGACTGATTACGGCTATGGTAACTCCCTTTGATGACGAGGGACGAGTGGACTATGACCAGGCCAAGCGTCTTGCCAACGCGCTGCTGGATTCGGGCAGCGACGGCGTCATCGTGTCCGGCACCACCGGCGAGTCGCCTACCCTCACCACCGAAGAGAAAATCCGGCTGTACGGCGAGATCAAGGACGCCGTGGGCGATCGGGGCGCCGTGGTGGCCGGTACGGGCAACTACAGCACCGCCGAGAGCATCGAACTGAGCATGGAGGCGGAGAAGGCCGGTGTGGACGGCTTGCTGCTGGTTGTCCCCTACTACAACAAGCCTCCCCAGGAGGGCCTGTACCAGCACTTCAAGACTATCGCCGCCCACGTCAACCTGCCCTGCATGCTCTACAACGTGACCAGCCGCACCAGCCTGAACATGACCCACGACACCACCATCCGGTTGAGCCATGTGGACAACATCGTGGGCGTCAAGGAAGCGGGCAGCGACATGGACCAGATTACCCGCATCATCGAGGGTTCGCGGGACGGGTTCCGTGTCTGGAGCGGCAACGACAACGAGACCTTCTACATCATGGCCACCGGCGGCTACGGCGTGGTCAGCGTGGCTTCGCATCTGGTGGGCAACCAGATCAAACAGATGATGGGCCTGCTGCTGGAGGGCGAGGTGGAACAGGCCGCCGCCGAACATCGCCGCCTGCTGGAAATCTTCAAGGTCCTGTTCATCGTCTCCAACCCTATCCCGGTGAAGCACTCCCTGAACCACGTGGGCTTCAACGTGGGCAACCCCCGCCTGCCGCTGATTCCGGCCGACGAAAAGTCGGCGGCCCAGATAGAAGAGGTGCTGGCGCGCTACGATATGGATATTGTGGCGCCATCGTAAGGGTTACATTTGGAAAGGGTGCTTGACGAAGCAAGAAAGAGGGGCGGGCTACCAGGGTTCGCCCTTTTTCTAATGGCTCGGCCATATGACGGAGTCAAGGAATTTTATGCAGCCACAATTTCCTGAAGAATAGCTGATAGGTCATTCACGCTCGTGACGTAACTGAAGGGTGCTTGTAGCCTGACGAGTCCTCGCAACTGCCCCAGCCTCGCCTGATCGTAATAAGGACCGTCGACAAGAATAAACAGAGCGACATTGTTATTGCGCCGAGGCAAGAAGTTGGCTAACAGAGTCTCCAGTTCTATGAATTGATTATCCTGATTCCCACCACCTTCCCTGGTGTACTTTTGTGCCGCGTAACAGTTAATGTGTCCTGTTCGCCATTGAAAATCTATTGATTTCGAGGGTTTTGGGGCTTGTCCCAAGTCTCCACCTGTGACAATCTGTCCGTCTCCCGTAACGTACAAGGCATTCGGCCCCATTGAGGGGAGTTTTCGGAACCCTGCCACATGTGCGAGCCGCCTAACGTATTCAGCTGCAGCTTGCTCATGAATATTCTGGCGCCGTGCCTCCTTGGCCAATGTTGCCGCTAATGGCCCTCTCGGATTAGCTTCCAGATCGTCCCAAAAGTCATCCTCGGGAAGCCCGAACTGGCCCGCAAAGTGCCGTATGCGAACTGCCAGTCGCTCTTCCCGATTGGCTATTTCATCCGCCACAGCATCCAGATTTCGTTGGTTAATTCGCCGCTCATTGGCTTCGAAGTCCAGTGGCTCGGGCGGTTGGTTCGCCATCAATGTCTCCTTCGCCCTGAATGACCGAATACGATACATTAGCCTTTCGTAATCGCCTTTCTATGACCTGTTGGGCAGCCGATGAATTATCCATGCCAATGAAGCGCCTCCCCAGCATGGCGCTCCGCAATAGGGTTGTACCGCTGCCCGCATAACAGTCCAGGACGGTCTCGCCAGAGTTTGATGACGTCTTGATGATTCGCTCAAGCAATTCGGGGTTCTTCTGGGTCGGATAGTCTGGATATTGTGGGTCTTTGTACCACCAGACATCCTGAGGTAGGGTCCCGATGCCTTCGTCCGAGTAACGAATCTTTCTGGGGTTGCCGTTCTTGCTCCAGTGAATCAGTCCCGCCTCATCCAGTTCATCCAATTTCTCCGGTGGGTATCGCCAATGACGTCCGGTCGGAGCGGCTAGTCCACGCCATGGCTGTCCGGTCGGTCCGTTTACGGTCTGGCCGGGCGCGTGAAGTGGAGTGGTAGTGAATCTGCGGCCGCTGGCGTCAATTTTGGGATACAACCGGGTCAACTGTTCGTCGGACATTGGCTCCGGTTGCGGGTTCCACGTAATGGAGCCCGGGGTGCGGGAATAAAACAGAATGGTGTCTTTGATGTTGCCGTAGGAGAAGCGTTCAAAGTTCTTGGGATTGCATTTGATTCTGGTAATGCTGTTTCGGAAATTCTGAGGACCAAAGACCTTATCCATAATCAGGCGGACATGGTGCTCCATATTGACGCCGATATGAACATATATCGAGGCAGATTCAGCCATTACTGCATGTATGCCCCATAGCCTGGTTTCCAGGGCTTCCAGATATGCGTCTCCCCTGGTTTTGTCGGAGTATGCCGGATAACCTGAAGCGCTTATGCTGTTTGCCCGGCTCTCGTCCATCAGGAATTCGTTGCTGGTGCCGAAGGGAGGGTCAATGTAAACCAAATCCACTGGTGGTTGACTTTCCTGAAGGTGGCGCAGCCCTTCAGCGTTATCACCGAAATATACCAGGTTAGACAATTGCCACCTCCCGATGCCTTATCTTACATCGTCTCTGATTAGGTCCGGGCAGATGTCTCCCTTCGGACTCTAGCGCCATTATATCCGTGTGCTTGGGCCTGTCCAGAGGCTTCTGTCAGTAGCCGGGAATACCCTGAAGTCGCCTCGTCCCAGGTGAAGAAAGTCAGGGTGGCTTGGAAAAGGTATAGGGGCGGTTCGCGAACCGCCCCTGCGGTGTTGGCAGGACATCACCTCAATCCGGACCTTCCCCCTGGACGCGGGAAGAACCGGACTCGGGATTCCTTCCTAAATGTGGTACACCCGGGCCGCCGTTCCGTAGAACATATCCTCCCGTTCGCTGGCCGAATAGCCCGCCGAGAGCCGCTTGAATGCGTTGTACAGGATGTGGTGGGAGTAGGAGACCTTGTCCACCGGGAAGTTGCTCTCGAACATGCAGCGGCTGGGGCCGAACTGCTCAATGCAGTAGTTGATCAACGGCGCCATGTCGCTGGCCAGTTCCTCGGAGCCGATGGGGGTGTTGCGGGTGTGCCAGTCGAACCCGGTGCGGGGCATCCCGATGCCGCCCAGTTTGCAGACCACGTTGGGGCATTGGGCCACGGCGGCAATACCCTGCCGCCAGGTGTCCATCACGTCGTCCCTTCCCGCGTAGGGGCCCACCCGGATGAGGCCGCCAATGTGGTTGAGGATGATGGTCAGGTCGGGCACGGCCCTGGTGAAGTCGGCCATCTCCTGAAGCTGCGGGAAGTAGAGCCAACCCTCCAGGGTCAGCCCCTTGGATGCCAGCACCCGCGCGCCCTCCCGGAACTTGTCGCTGGCAAGCTGGCCCTGCATGTTGTGGGCCGCCGTGTTCTCAACTTCCGGGTGCGGGTCCCAGGTTACCGAGTGGCGGATGCCCCGGAAATGGTAGGGGCTGGCATCGTGCAGGGCGTCCAGCACACCCTCCACCTCGGCGCCCAGGTTCAGGTTGGCGTGGCCGATGATGGCGGCGGCGGCGCGGCAGGGACCGTAGATGCCGCTGGCGCTGGCCGCGCCCTGGCCCTGCACAAACTCCACCTCCCCCACGGGCCGCAGTTCCACGGGACCGTCGGCCCGGTACATGGCCCTCGCCTCGATGAATACGGTGGACGTTACGTTGTGGCCGGCGTTGACGTCGTCGGCCAGTTCCTGGAGCAGGTATCGCTGGTAGGGGATGCGCTCCGCCCGCTTGTCCCAAAAGTGATGGTGCGGGTCGATAATGGGAAGGTCGGGCTCAAGGGTGTCTTCCTGGGTTAAAGCCAGCCAGTCATTGCCTCCGAACGGCATAGTGGCCTCCTCTGCTTGTCAGATTCGATCAGAAATACGGGATTGACTGGCCCTATTATATCGGAATGCGAGGGGATGATAAGCAGCAGAACTGTACCGCTTTGCCGGAATATTACTGGCAGGCAAGGAACCGGCTTGGCGCCGCCCCCTTCGTGTTACAATACGGCAAATCCTGAAAGCAAAGGAGGATGCAATGACCACCAGCAATGAAACAAACGTGGTCGTCTGGTACGACTACACTTGACCCTGGTGCTATGTCGGCCTGGTCAGGCTCGACAAGGCAGCGGAAGCCACCGGCGCGGCGATAGACCGCCGTCCCTATCTGCTGGCTCCCGAACGGCCCATTGAAGGCGAACCCCGTCCCCTGCGGGAGGGAGAGACCGAGACCGAACTCAACGCCGCCTGGCAGGAACGGGCGCAGGATGCGGGCATTGTAATGCGCCGCCCGTCCCTCAATCCCAACACCAACCTGGCCCACGAGGCCACCGCCTTCGCCAGGGACAAGGGGCTGGACGGCGAATTCCACCACGCCGCCGCCAAAGCATACTGGGAGGATGGCGTGGACCTGGGCAACCGGGAAGTGCTGCTGAACATCGGCGCCGAATGTGGCCTGGACCGTGGCGAACTGTCCTCAGCCCTGGACTCGGGACAGTACCGCCAGTACGTTATGGATGAACACCAGGCGGCCAAGGACCTGGGCGTCTTCGGCACCCCCACCTACCGCATCAACGGCGGCGAACCCGACTTCGGGGACAAGAGCGTGGACGAGATGACCGCCATGATCGAGGGCGGCGCGAGCTAACTCACTCTTATCCCTTCGACCACTGTATAGGGCGGGTCCAGTACCCGCCCTTTCCTTTGCTGCATAGAGTTTCAAGGTAAAGACACCTCAGGACCGCCATGCTACACTGGCTCAAATCCAAGGAGAGTCAGCAATGGTACTGCCCCTGGACACCGCCCCGGGCCCGTCCCCCGACGAGGAGGCGGCCCGCAACATGGAAATCAGCTACAACTTCCTGCGCCAGGCCAGGGAGGAACTGGCCAGGGAAGACCTGCTTCAGGCTTCCAACAAGACCTGGGGCGCGGCGGCCTACGCCATCAAGGCAATGGCCGAAAAGCGTCGCTGGTTCAACGACGCCGACTGGAAGCTGCGGGAAGCGGCGTGGGTGATATCGGCCGAGCAGGAGGACGACGACATAATGATGGGTTTCCTGGCAGCAAGGGAGGCCCACTACGACTTCTACCACCATGAAGAGGATGCCTACACCATAGAACGAATCATAATAGCTGCCGAACGGCTGGTGACTAAGATAGATGCAATTCTTGCCGCCAGGGCGCTACCGCCGTTCGTGAGTGACCAAGTGCAACTGATGATTGAACGCCTCCAAACCCCCACCAGCGCTATGGACCGGGACAGGCTTGCCAGTGGCCGCCAGCCCATGAGCGAACGTCCGCCAGCTCTGCCACCCGGGCCTCCGGAAGATTTACCGGCAAGGGGCACAGGCAATCGCTAGACTTCTTTCCTTCAGGGCGCCTGCCCCTTCCCTTTGCTGCAACGCCATACAATGTAAATGCACTTCACAAAGGCCATGCTACACTGGCTCAAATCCACGGAGAATCAGCAATGGTAATGCCCCTGGACACCGCCCCTGGCCCGTCGCCCGACGAGGAGGCGGCCCGCAACATGGAAATCAGCCACAACTTCCTGCGCCAGGCCAGGGAGGAACTGGCCAGGGAAGACTTGCTGCAGGCTTGCAACAAGACCTGGGGCGCGGCGGCCTACGCCATCAAGGCAGTGGCCGAAAAGCGCCGCTGGTTCAACGACGCTGACTGGAAATTGTGGGAGGCTGCTTCGGTTATCACTGCGGAGGAAGGCGACTATAGCATCCTGGCAGGTTATTCAGCAGCTCGGCAAGCTCACTACGATTTCTACCACCACGAGTTTATTGCCATAGACGTACGACAAATTCTGGAAATCACGGAGGGCCTGGTCTCAAAGATGGCCGCACTATTGGCCAGAGACGATTCTCCCAATTACGTCAGCGAGGAAATAGAAGGAAGAATACGCCGATTGCAAAATCCTACCAGCACTATGGACCGGGACCGGCTTGCCAGTGGCCGCAAGCCCATGAGCGAACGCCCCCCGGCTTTGCCGCCCGGGAGCGGCGAACCTCCCGCTGGGAACGGGACGGGCAATTCCTGAGTTACGGCTTCTGGCTACGGCCCCTGCCCCCGCGTTCGCCCGCCCGGGCCGCCCGCCGCACCGAACAGGCTCTCGACCCCTTCCGGCACGATCAATACCGACTGTGCGGCAATGCCGCCTTCGGCATTCCGCGTTCCCAACACCCTTATCCTGGTTTCCGCTGCCAGCGACTCCCTGCCGGTTTCGCTCACCTGGAAAACCCTGGTGGACTCTGAAAGCATAACCGCCAGGTCCCCCCTTGGTGAGGTTACGGTCAGCACGTCTCCTTCCAACCCCTGTACCGTTCCCACCGCGCCGCCCCGGTTGCCAAATCCCGGGTTCACGACTTCAGCTTGCTGGGCCGCTTCAGTGGAAGCCGAGGCAGGACTTGAGCCGGCGGCATCTACACCCTCATTGGCCTCAGCGGCGACGGGTGCATCGCCCCGACCATCCCGGCCCGGCGCTGCTCTTTCCTGCACCGGGGAATTGCCTTGTTCCTGTCCCGCTGCCCGGGCCTCCGGCGCGCCTGTTGTTCCAGGGGCCTGCCCTTCCCCAATCGCATTGCCCTGTACCTGGGCGGCGGCAGCAAACTGACCCAGGCCGCGTCCGCCGGGAGCTCCGGCTGCACCGCCAGGTCCCCCTCCCGGGCGCGACGCCGCAAGGCCGCCCTGGCCCTGGCCGCCGGCAAACCCTCCCCGCTGTCCCTGCGCTGCCGCCGCGCCACCGCCTTGCCCCTGCCGTCCCTGTCCGCGCTGGCCGGCGTTCCCGCCCTGGCCCCCGCCGGGGAACTGGCCTGCGACTCCAAGGCTGGGGGATAGCTCACCTTCCGCGTTTTTCGCCTGGTTCTGGCCGTAAATTACGCCGCCCACAAAGGAGCCGCCGAACCCGGCGCCCAGGAATATCACCAGGACCAGGAGCATGATGAAGGACCGGTTCATACTGCCTCGCTTATTCGTACCTCAGCGCCTCAATGGGGTGCAGGCTGGCCGCTCGCATGGCGGGATAGATGCCAAAGAAAAGGCCGATGGCCGCCGAAACGCCCAGGGCCAGCAGGGCAATGTCCCAGCTGAATGAAGTCTCCATTGGACTGTTGCCCAGCAGCGGCCGGCCGTTCAGCAGCTGGGCTATGGTGGCGCCCAGCAGCACTCCAAACGCTCCGCCGCCCAGGCTCAGCAGGGTCGCCTCGGACATAAACTGGACCAGTATGTCCCGCCGCTTGGCCCCCATGGCCTTGCGTATGCCGATTTCCCGGGTCCGCTCGGTCACCGAGACCAGCATTATGTTCATAATCCCGATGCCGCCCACCAGCAGGGATATGCCCGCAATGGCTCCCAGGAAGACAACGAAGGTATTGGTGGTCTCCTGCAGCGTTTCGATGGTGTCCTGCTGGTTGGTAATGATGAAGTCGTCTTCGCCGGTGATGTGGTGGCGCAGGCGCAGCACCGTGGCAACCTGCATCATTCCCTCGTCCATCACGCCGATGTCGGGCATCTGCACGTTGATGGAATCGACGCTCACCTCCCCGTGGGTGGTGCGCTGGGAACTGACCCGGTAGTAGGCGGTGGTGATGGGCACCAGTATCTGGTTGTCCTGGCTGCCGAAAAAGCCGCCGCCCTTGCTCTCCAGGGTGCCGATAACCTCGAACTGCCGGCCGTTAATCCGGATGGGCTGCCCCACCGGGTCCCGGTTGGCGAAAAGCGTCTCCTTGATGGTGCTGCCCAGCACGGCAACCTGGGAGTAGTTGTTCAGGTGGCCCTGGGAGATGAACTCTCCCCCCTCAATGGGGGCGTTCCTGACCTCCGTGTATTCCGGCGTAACCCCGATTACCTGGGCAAAGGTGTTATTGCGTCCCGCCGTAACCTGGCCGTTGGCCCGTATTTCCGGGGCTACGGCCTTGACCGCCGGGGCGAATACCGGGTCCTCCAGGGCGTATGCGTCCTCCAGGGTGAGCGTGGACGCGCTGCCGGCCCCGCCGCCCAGCCCTCCCTGCTGCACCGACTCGCCCGGCTGAACGAAGAGCAGGTTGGTTCCCAGGGATTCGATGCGCGACGTGATGGACTGCTGCACCCCCTGGCCGATGGCCATCAGGGATATGACCGCCGACACGCCGATGACGATGCCCAGCAGGGTCAGCCCCGACCGCAGCTTGTTGGCGCCCAGCGATGCCAGTGATATGCGAAACGTAACGATGGGATTCATTCTACGGTCCGGTCGTCCACCACGCGCCCGTCCAGCATAGTTATGACGCGGCGGGTGGCGGCGGCTATATCCGGTTCGTGGGTTACTATGATGACGGTCAGGCCCTCTCGCTGGTTCAGGTCCTGCAGAATTGCCATCACCTCTTCGGTGGACTGGCTGTCCAGGTTGCCCGTAGGCTCATCGGCCAGCACGATGCTCGGCTCCTTGACCAGGGCGCGGGCAATGCCCACCCGCTGCTGCTGCCCGCCGGAAAGCTCGGTGGGACGGTGACCCACCCGGTCGGCCAGGCCCACCCGGGACAGGGCCGTCATCGCCCGCCGCCTGCGGTTGTGGCCGTTGCCGTACAGCAGGGGCAGTTCCACGTTGGCCAGGGCGGTAAGCCGGGGCAGCAGATTGTAGGTCTGGAAGACAAAGCCTATCTTGCGGTTGCGGATTTCGGCCAGCCGGTCGTCGCCCAGTTGTCCCACGTTCTCGCCTTCCAGCAGGTACTCGCCGGAAGTGGGCACGTCCAGGCATCCCAGGATGTTCATCATTGTGGACTTGCCCGAATAGGACGCGACAATTATTGCCACCATTTCCACGGCCTCGATGGAAACCGAAACATCCCGCAGGGCGCCCACCTCGATGTTGCCCATCCGGTAAATCTTGGTTACGTCTTTTAGCTCGATGGTCGCTGGCTGCAAGTCTGGAAATCCTCTGAAAGAGTCCCTGCCCCTTTGACGGGCTGGCAGGCGTATGTATTCACAATCCGTCGTTCCCGCGAAGGCGGGAACCCCGACGGGCTTCAGTATGTTTTGACAAACTTCGGAAACCTCTGAAAAAGTTCCTCCCCCTCGATGGTGGAAGGTTAGGATGGGGGTGATAGCTCGCTGCAGGGACATTCCCCTTCACCCAAACCCTCTCCCACCAGGGGCGCGGGGACTCATTCAGACCTTCCTCAGTAAAAATATCCGCCCCTTTACCTACCCCTCTCAGGCCCCCTAACGGTGGAACGCTAGCGGCGCATCGCACTTGAAGTGGTGGGTTGGGGCTTAACCGTTATACCGGCGAAAGCTGCAATCCAGTACCGCTCTTGTGGTAACTGTTCAGAATTAGGGTCAACTGGCTGTCCCGCTATATCGTCATACCGGCGAAAGCCGGTATCCAGGACTGATAGCGCCCCATACGCCGCATCAGGCCTGGCCTCTCTGAATTCCGGCTCAATGCTGCCCCGTGCCCGATACGGGGCCCGAAATGACGATTCGGATTTTGTATCCATCAATTCAACAGCGATAGGCTGCGGGGATGGGGGTGACCTGGTTGCCTTCCTACCTTCGTCCTCCTCCCCCTGGCCTGCCGCCAAAGCTGCCGCCGGTGGCCCGCCGCAGGTTGCGGAAGCTGAATTCGCCGCCGCCCACTTCCGCCGCTTCAAGAATTATCTGGTCGCCCTCGGAAAGGCCGGCCTTTACCGACACCCAGAAGTCGTCGCTGCTGCCCAGTTCCACCGGAATCTCCGAAACGCCGCCGTCGGTCAGAATACGGACCAGCGGCCGGTCGAAGGAACCGTACAGGGCCTGCTGCGGCAACAGCAGGACGTTGCGTTCCTCCCGCAGCACGATGTTGGCCACGGCGCTCAATCCGCCGCGCGGCCGGATTCCCTCGGGGACTTCCATCCGGATGCGAATGGGGAAGGTGATTACCCCCTGCTGGTTTTCGGCCTCGTCGGCAATCTCGGTTACCACGCCGTTCAGGTTTACGCCGGGCAGGGCGTCCAGGCTTACCTCCGCGCCGGTGCCCACCTCCACCAGCAGCACGTCAATCTCGTCCACGATGCCGTCAATTTCCACGATGGTGGGGTCTACCAGTTCCATTATGGCGGCCCTTGCCTCTACCTCGTCGCCCAGCTCCACGCTGACATCCGCCACGTAGCCGGCGATGGGGGCGGTAATTATGGCCGCGTCCAGTTCCTCTTCCGCCGTGGTCAGCCGGACCTTACCGGCAACAATTTTCTGTTCCGCCAGGGCTACTTCCAGCGGGTCGGGGGGCGCGGCCTGGTCCACCAGCAGTTCGGCCAGGTCTTCCTCGGCCTGGGCCAGGGCCGCCAGGGACAGGACAATCTGCTGTTCCCGCAGGGCCACTTCGTAGGGGACGGGGGTAGCCTTCCGGTCTTCCAGCAGTTCCGCCAGGTCTGCCCGCTGCTGGTCCAGGGTTATCCGGGCCAGTTCAAGCTGCTGGGTGTTGAGCTGCAGGGCCAGGGAATCGGGCGTCTCCGCCAGTTCCTCCATCAGCTCCGCCAGGTCTTCCTGTTCCTGGCTGACCGTTGCCTCGGCCAGCACTATCTGGGCCTCCTTCAGTTCCAGGTCCTGGGCGTCCACCGCCGGGCGTTCCAGTTCGGCGATGTCCCGCTGCACCACTTCCATATTGGCGTGGATGGCCTTGGCCCGGGCCTCCAGGGCAGCCCGTTCCACGGGATCGGGTCCCTGCCGGACCTCGACCAGGTTTTCCTCCGCTTCCTGCAGGGCCGTCTCGGCCAGGGCTACCTCCGCTTCCAGTTCCTCTACCTGGGAGACGATGCCGAAGCGTACCGGTTCCAGTTCCTCTTCCAGGTTCACCGTGTAAATCTCCCATCGGTCTATGTTGCTGGCCAGGCCCAGGGTGCCGCTGTCGTAGGCGTCCTGCAGGGATACCAGGGTCGTCTGGGCAGCTGAAAGGTCCGATTCCAGTTCCTGTTTCTCAATTCGTCGGTTGGTCAGCGTGGAGCCGTGGGTATCCAGGAAGTCCTCCAGGGCCTGGTTGGCTTCGTCCAGGGCGATCTGGGCTTTCAGGCGGGCCTGGTTGGCTTCCAACAGTTCCCGCTGGGACGGCGCCAGGTCGGCCAAGGACTCCCCGATTTCGGCCAGTTCCTTTTCGGCGTCCGCCTGTTTCTGCAGGGCGTCGGCCAGGTCCATCTCATAGTCGGGTTTCAGGTCGCGGTTAAGCAGTTCGTCCTTTGCGTTGATGGCTTCCTGCAGCTTCACCCGCGCGTCGGCGATCACCTCCTCCTGGGCCTTGATCTCCCGGTGGGTGGGCAGTTCGGGATTCAGCAGGTCTTCCCGCTCCTCCTGGATTGTCTGGATGGAAAGCTCGGTGGCGGCGATGCGCTCCTTCTGCGCCTCCACGTCCATCAGTGTAGGAATCACCGGGTCCAGCGCCACCGCCAGGGCATCCTGGGCCAGCAGGACCTGGTAACGGGCGGCGGCCACCGCTTCCTCGGCGGCGGCTTGTTCAAGGGCCTGGGTGGCCTGGGTGGCCGGTTCCATCAGTTCCGCCAGCGCCTCCTCGGCGTCCAGCAGGTCAACCCTGGCCTGGGCCACGGCCTCCTCCAGGGTGGCGATGGTGGGAGCGTCCAGCCGCGCCAGTTCCTGTCCCAGGCTGACCGTCTGACCCTCCTCCACCAGCAGTTCCCCGATGGTTCCCTTTATCCCAAACCGCACGGTTTCCCGCTCGGGAAAGGTCACGTTGCCGCTGGTGGAAACCTGGTTGACGATGTCGCCATAGCGGACGGGAATTAGCTGCTGGTTCTCCGCCAGTTCCGTTGGTTCGGGCTGCGTCCTGTCCACGTAGACGTAATAGACCGCCGCCGCCGACCCGAACAGCACCACCACCAGCACGATGATCTGCCAGATTGCCAGGGACTTTATGGCATTCCAGAGTGATTCCATTACATCACCTCGTTCAGTGGTGCGCCGTTTTGGGAGCCGGTCAGGAACCCTGCCTTACCGGCAGGAAAAAAGTGAATGTCGCCCCTTGTCCCACTTCGCTCTCCACCCGGATGGAGCCCCCGTGGGCCTCCACCAGTTGCCGGGCGATGGTCAGGCCCAAACCGGCGCCGCCGGTGGCCCGGGCGCGGGACGGGTCCACCCGGTAGAAGCGGTCAAACACCCTCTCCAGGTCTTCCGCGCCTATGCCCGGGCCCGTGTCCGACACCGACACGGCAACTGCCTCGCCTTCGTGAGCCGCTCCGACAGCAACCGCGCCGCCCTCCGGGGTGTTGACGATGGCATTCTCCAGCAGGTTGCCCACTACCTGGGAAATCCGGGTCCGGTCCAGTTCCACTTCGGGCAGGCCCTCGGCCGCGTCCAGGGTCAGGCCGATGCTCTTGGCCTCGGCCCGGGGCCGGAAGGCCTCCACCGATTCCTCCAGCAACGGTTGCAGCGCCTCGGGCTGGGTATGCAGCACCAGCGACCCGGCTTCTGCCAGGGCCAGCAGCCTCAGGTCCTCCACCAGGGTTACCAGGTGGGCGGTCTGCTGGCGCAGGGTGCCCATAGTGGCCTCGTCGGGCTGCAGCAGGCCGTCGTTCACCGCGTCCAGGTAGCCCTGGATGTTGGACAGCGGGGTGCGCAGTTCGTGGGCCACGTCGGCGGTCAGGTTGCGCCGCTGCTGCTCCGCCGCCTCCAGGTTTTCCGCCATCGTGTTAAAGGTATTGCCCAGGTTCCGTATTTCGGAAGGTCCCGACGCGGGCACCCGCTGGCCCAGGTCTCCCTCGCCCAGCCGCTGGGCCGCGCCGCCCAGGGTCTGCAGGGGCGCTAGGATGCGGCGGGACGCAAAGGCGATCAGGAGTATTCCCCCGATGGCGGCAGCTACCCCGGTCCAGAGCAGGGACCTGTTGACCGTGGACGTTACCCGCGAAACCAGCGGCTCGCCCGCCGGCTCCGTCCCGGCGGACGCGGACGCGGGTTCCTGTCCCGCCATCAAGAAGGGCGGCGGCCCGCCAAAGAAACGTCGCCCCGGGCCCGGCCCCTCACCGTCGTCAACCAGCACCAGGGCGCCAATTTCCTGCCCCTCCAGGACTATGGGCGCCCACCGGTCCTTGTGATGCTTGCTCCAGCGGGACTTGCCCTTGCCGGGATGGGAATCGGCGACCACCTGCCCGTCGTCGTTAGTTACCAGGAACCGGCGGCCGTAGAAGGTGCCGGCCTGTTCCAGGGAAGGCTGGACCGCGGCCCAGTCCATATTCTCGGCGTAGCGGCGGGCAACCATCCGGTGGACCCGCCCCACCCGGAACTCCTGGCTGCGCGCCTGGAACCGCTCGGTTTCCGTCTCGGCGGCCAGGCTCACCATCGCCCCCACCGCGCCCAGGGCCAGGGCCAGGGTAAGGGTGAAGGCCAGAATCAGCCGGAACTGAAGGCTCCCAAGCCAACTAGGCATCGCCAAGCCGGTAACCCATCCCGTAGATTGTGTGAATGTACCGCAGGCCGTTCAGGGGCGCTTCCAGCTTGCGCCGCAGACTGTATATGTGGGTATCGACGGTGCGGTCGTAGCCGTCAAAGTCCTGTCCCAGCGCCCGGTCGATAATCTGCTCCCTGGAGAACACCCGCCCCGGTTCCCGCAGGAACAGCAGCAGCAGGCGGTACTCGGTGGGGGTCAGGGAGAGTTGCTTGTCCTCCACGTAGGCCGACTGCAACCGCGGGTTGATGCGGATGGGACCGTAGACCAGTTCGCCGCCGCCCTCGCCCTCTTCCCGTCCTGTCCGCCGCAGCACCGCCTTGACCCGTGCGGCCAGCTCCCGGGGCCGGAAGGGCTTGGTCACATAGTCGTCCGCGCCGTTGCCCAGCCCGGCCAGCAGGTCGTCCTCCTCCACCCGGGCCGTGAGCATCACGATGGGTACGTCCGATTCCGCCCTCAGCTCGCGGCAGATTTCCAGGCCGTCCAGCCCGGGCAGCATCAGGTCCAGCACCACCAGGTCGGGTTGGGACTCCCGCGCCCGGGCCAGCCCCTCGGTGCCGGTGGCCGCCGACAACACCTCGTGCCCGTCGTTGGCCAGGTACAGCCGCACCAGCTCGGTGGTATGGGGATCGTCCTCGATTATCAGCACGGTGCTGGACAAGGTCATTACCTCTCTTGGCCGGTCTAACCGCCGCTGGGGACTGCCGACAGCAGCACTTCCACTCGCACCTCGTCCTTGACCTCGATGCGGCCGGGAATGTTGGGCGGTGG